>CANQTY010000003.1 GCA_947626895.1 uncultured Bacilli bacterium | reverse complement strand
AGATGATGAACAAGAAGCAAAAGAAGAGGAAGTAAAAGAACTTTCTTCTGAAGAAGAGGAAGATGACGAATCTGAAAACGAAGAAAATGATGAATTAGAAGAAGAGGATGAAGAAGAATCATTTTCCACTAAAAAAGATGATGAAGATTATTAATCTTTTCAATTTCTTTGGTACTTTAGTATAAGAAAATAAAGCCTATCTTTATTAAATTTTAATTATTTGCTATAATGATTTTGCAAAAAAATGGAGGAAAATAATATGGCATTAGTAAACATGAAAGAAATGTTAATTAAAGCAAAAGAAGGAAAATATGCAGTTGGTCAATTTAACATCAACAATGTGGAATGGACCGCGGCAATTCTTGACAAAGCTCAAGAATTAAAGACCCCAGTAATCTTAGGTGTTACCACAGGTGCAGCAAAATACATGGGTGGATGGAATGTCGCCGCAAATATCGTGCGTGGTTTAATTATCGACCATCATATCACTATCCCAGTTGCCTTACATGTCGACCATGGAGATAGTTTTGAATCTTGTAAAGCTGCAATTGATGCAGGATTTACATCCGTGATGATTGACGCATCTCATTTCCCCTTAGAGGAAAATATTGCCAAAGTAAAAGAAGTCGTGGAATATGCACATCTTCGTAACGTCTCTGTTGAGGCTGAACTTGGTCGAGTCGGAGGACAAGAAGATAATGTCGTCGCTGAAACGATGTATGCCGTGCCTAGTGAATGTATTCGTTTAGTCAAAGAAACAGGCGTCGATTGCTTAGCTCCTGCTTTAGGAAGTGTACATGGTCCATATCATGGTGAACCAAAACTTGGCTTTAAAGAAATGGAAGAAATCGGTAAGACCTGTGGAGTACCTCTTGTCCTACACGGAGGAAGTGGAATTCCTGAAGAACAAATTAAAAGAGCTATCTCTTTAGGAACGGCGAAAATTAACGTCAATACTGAATCTCAACAAGCTTGGACAAAAATTGTTCGTGAAGTCTTGAAAAATGATGATAAAGTCTATGATCCCCGTAAGATCATTGGTCCAGGAAAGAAAGGAATCGCCGAAGTTGTTGAAACCAAATGCAAGATGTTTGGTTCTATAGGAAAAGCAGAAGAATAAATAAACTTTAGATGCGGTACATACCGCATCTTTTCATAAGGAGGTCATGAATGGATAAGATATTAAATGAAATTTTTGAAGAAATAAAAAAAGCGAAGATGATTACAATTTTTGGTCATGTATATCCTGATGGAGATTGTTATGGTTCGCAAGTTGGATTAAAAAATCTCTTAAAAGAAAATTTTAAGGATAAAGAAATTTATGCTTTAGGAAGTGGTTTTACAAAAATGGTGCCTATTTTTGGAGCTTTAGATATTGTAAGTGATGAAGTGATTAAAAATTCTTTAGCGCTTGTTTTAGATTCTTCGACTGCCTCGCGCGTAGAAGATCCTCGCTTTACTTTAGCCTATAAATCCATTCAAATTGATCATCATATTAAAACGCTAGATTTTACAAGTCTATCTTATGTAGATGAAAAGGCAATATCCACGACTGAAATCATCACATATTTAAGTGAAATGTGGGGATTAAAAATGGATGAAAAAAGTAGTTCTCCTTTATTACTTGGATTAATTACCGATAGTGGGCGCTTTTTATATACCCCAAGAAAAGAAATGTTTGACTCTGCTTCTTATTTATTAAATCACGAAGCAGATATTCTTAAAATCTATGATACTTTATATTTAAGTAGTGAAGAATCTTTAAAATTAAAAGGCTATTATTATTCAAAATATCAAAAGGGTAATGGTGTAATTTATGCTTTATTTAAACAAGAGGATTTAAATGCATTAGGTTTATCCTCGCATGAAGCAGTAATCAATGTAAATCTATTATCCTCGATTGAGGGTTTTCCTATTTGGGCAGCATTTAGTGAAAATGAAGATGGAACAGTAAAAGCTGAATTTCGTTGTAAAAGTGAATGTGAAGTCGCAGAAATTGCCATATCTTATGGAGGAGGTGGACATCCTTGCGCATCTGGATGCACTCTTTCTTCTTTAAATGAAATCCCAAATGTTATTAAAAAGTTAGAATCTCTTGCCTTACATCATCCTTTCTATGAAGAAGTTTTGAAAGATATGATTGATGCAGCATTAATTGCTAAAGAAAAGATTTTAGAGGTTTACAATACAGATTTTGCCGTAGAAATTAAAGAAGATGATTCTCCTGTAACTCTTGCAGATAAAAGCGCAGATCAAATCATCCGTGATTATTTAAAGAAAAAATATCCTCACTATGCTTTTTTAACTGAAGAAAGTCAAGATGATTTATCGAGAATCGAAAATCCATATTGCTTTATTGTCGATCCTGTGGATGGTACTGCTGATTTTGTGGCAAGAAATGGAGAATTTACCACGAATATCGCGCTTTGTTTCAATCATGAAATCGTTGCTGGGGTAGTTTCTATTCCTGTCTTAAATGAAATCTATTTTGCTTCCAGGGGAAATGGTACTTATCATATCCATAGTGATAAGAGTATATCGCCTTGTCATGTATCTTCAAAAACAAGTGATTTAACTTTATTCTTATCTAGATTTCATGCCACAGATCATGAAAAAAAGCAGATGGAATATTTTCCCCAGATCACCAAAACGGAAGCTCATGGAAGCTCATTAAAAGCATGCTTAATCGCTGAAGGTAAAGGAGAAATCCATTTTCGATTAAGCGCAGGAACTAAAGAATGGGATACCGCGGCAATTCAACTGATTGTTGAAGAAGCAGGGGGCATTTTTGTTAAACCCGATGGAAGTCGATATCAATATAATCGAAAAGATGTCTATAATCGTGAAGGCTATATCATTGTTAACCGCGAAGAAAATATCTTAATTCATGAATAAATCAAATAGAGACTATCATATGATAAGATTATGAAAGTCTCTTTTCTTTTTCGAAGCACAATTAGTCTATTGATCATTATCTTTTTCAGTAGTTTCTTTTTAAATTCTTTTTCGAAAAATTTAAAAGATAAATTTGATTCAATCGCGGTTTTAAAATGTAAAAGTTTTGCTAGTGAAGTGATTATCAATACCATTCAAGAACAATTAAAAAAAGACGATTATCAAAATAGCATCTTTTTAACAAATGATAATCATTATAAAGAATTTAATGTGGTATATTTAAATTCTTTATTGAAAGATTTTGCTAAAGGAGTATATGAAAATTTATCCCATTTAGAAAATCATACAAAAAGCTTAGAAACCTCTTCTTTTTATGAACTAGGAATGGTCGAAGAAATCCCTTTTTCTTTAGTTTTTGATAATCCTTTGTTAGGGAGTTTAGGGCCTAGCATTCCTATTTGTTTCCGGCTTATTGGTAATGTTACAAGTAATTTAGAAAGCAAGGTATCTTCTTTTGGCATGAATAATGCTTTAATTGAATTATATGTCCATATTACGTTAGATTCTTTAGTTTATGTACCTTTAATTTGCCAAAGTGAAACAATCCATGTAGATCTTCCAATTTATTCATCTTTAATCGAAGGAAATATTCCCTCAATTGCCTTAGGAAATCACTCTATTGAAGGAGTGAATAAACAAATCTATGAAGGTGAAGCTTTATGAGAGCCTTTATCTTTGATACGTATGGATATTATCCTGAAGATGAATACGCCATTTCTTTTGACTATATGAATTGGCATTTTGCTTTAGAATTAACCTCCCGAACAGAAGAGGAAGTTAAAGCAATGAAAGAGTTTTTATTAAGTATTCCTTTGATTTTCCCTTCGAAAGGAAGCGATATCATCCTTTCAAGAAAGAAAACCTACATAAATGATTCACCTTATGGGAGAGTTAGCCTAGTTGCTACTAAAAACAATTTAACAACAATAAATGAGATTGTTACTTTTCATCAAGCCTTTTCTTATCTAGGAAATAATCAAAATTTAAGATTATCTTATTTAAAGTCCGTTTGGGCAAATAAAATGGATCATATTGAAGAACAAATCCTACCTAAAATGAAACTTGATGATAAAGTCTATACTTATTTACTTGAAAGTTATCTTCATGGCGAAGGTCTTGCAGAGAATGCTATCCAATATCTTTCGGATAGTCAATATTATTATGGAGATCATATATCTTTAATAGGTTTAGTACATAAAAGGATGAACGATTTATCTAGTTACACGTTTTTAAATCCTTTTAATTTTGTTCTTGATTCTCCAATGCGCGACATTAGTGATTTAATTCGCTATAAATTAATCGATGTAGGTAATTTGTTTAACATCTTAGCAAATTATCCAATGGATCAAATGAATGCAAGTCTACTACTTGCACGCCTTTTATATCCTCTGGAATTATATGATTTACTCGAGGAAACGTATTTAACTCATGTAGATATATCCCCTAAAATCATCCGTTATTACAAAGATAGAGAAGAAAAGATGAAGATAATAAAAAAAGTCCATGATGGACTAGTAGAGTTATATAAGATTCGACCTTTATCTTGGTTATAAAGGTTTTTGATCGATTGTTTTTACGTCTTTAACTCCTGGAACTTCTTCCATTAAAAGGATACCAATTCCATCAGATAAGGTGGAATCAATTAAAGAACACCCTTGACAAGCGCCATGCATCTTTACATAGACTACGCCATCGATAAAGGAATCAAATTCAACATCCCCACCATCACGTTTTATAAAGGGACGAATCTTTTCTAATGTTTGAATGATTTGTTGCTCAATAGTCATAATAATAAGTCTCCTTTTTTAGTATTTGCTTGAAGAGTTAAAATAAAAAAATTAGCACAAGGCTAAAGAAATGGTGCCCAGGACCAGGGTCGAACTGGCATGTTCTTATCGAACGCAAGATTTTAAGTCTTGTGCGTCTACCTATTCCGCCACCCGGGCAAGAAAGAATGGTGACTCCTACGCGATTCGAACGCGTGACCCCTTGATTAAAAGTCAAGTGCTCTACCAGCTGAGCTAAGGAGTCGTTTGGCTGGGGTAACTGGATTCGGACCAGTGGAATGCTAGAGTCAAAGTCTAGTGCCTTACCTCTTGGCTATACCCCAAGAATGGTGGAAGAAGGCGGATTTGAACCACCGAACCCGTTGGGAACTGATTTACAGTCAGCTGCGTTTGGCCACTTCGCTATTCTTCCACGTGGTGGATGTTATAGGACTCGAACCTATGACCCTCGCTGTGTAAAAGCGATACTCTCCCAGCTGAGCTAAACATCCGGTTTTCCATGCGTATCACTCAACACGCTTTATTAATATAACAATTCTTTTTAAAATAGTCAAATCTATTTTATTCAAAACTGATTTTTCATAATTTATGCATAGATTAAGGGGATTATATGAGTAAAATGAAGCTAAAAATGCATTAATAAATGGATATAGATTTATTATAAAACAAAAAGAAATCCTGATTAAATTAAGGATACTTGACAAATAGAAAGTGAAAAATGTATAAAATAAAATGTTAAGAAAGAAGGGGAAAATATGTCTATAGAAAATGAATTATTAGAATTTGATTATCAAGGAGAGACTCCAAGTATTGAACTATTATCTTATAAAGGTCATGAATTAGATGATCAATTAATTATAAATGGAAGTAAAAATGATGTAAAAATACCTCATGGAGTAAAAATTATAGGTAGAGAATGTTTTGCCGCAAAAGACATCCATGAAGTTATTTTAGAAGAAGGAGTTGAAGAAATTAAAGCATATGCCTTTATTAGCGCCCTTTGTTTAGAAAAGATTAGTTTACCTTCTTCTTTAAAAGTTATTGAAAAGGGAGCTTTATCCCATACGGGTTTAAAAGAAATAAAAGGTTTAGAAAATACGCAAATAAAAAGAATTGAAGATAAAGCTTTTTCTTATGGTAAGTTTAAAGTTATCATTCTTCCTTCTTCAGTAGAATATATAGGAAAAGAAGCTTTTGAAAGTTGTTTAAACTTAGAATATATCTATATTCCATCATCTGTAAAAGTAATTGAAGAAGATGCCTTTAAAAATTGTAAAAATTTAAAGGGTATCTATTTAGAAGGAACAATATTACCTACTTATAAAGATACGATTGAAGAAAAAGAAGTAACCGAAAGAAGAATTTCTTCTGGATGGGATTATCATACCCATGTAGGAGAACCAAACTTTGAAGAATATACTTATATTCAAAAGATTCCTCATTCTTTTAAAGAAGCTTATCATCAAGTTTTTGAAAATGTTTCTTTAGATGAATTTAAAAAAATCATTCAAAAATAAAAGACATATAAGATTTTAAGCAAGTAAAAAGGAGCCTTTCTAGAATAGCTCCTAATTCTATACAGCCCTATTCGCTGTATTCTTCTTGAAACATTCGAGCGGCGTTCATCACACCTCTCTATAAAAAGCAGATGCATGCTTTTTGCCTACGCTTAAAATGTAGCACAAAAATGAGACAAATGTCAAATTTTTTCGAGTATGTTTTTATGGGGATACTTTGATATTCTATTTATGTTCCTAATGATCAGGAACCTAGATTATTATAATTATCTTTTGTTTAAAGAAAAAAGGAGCCTTTCTAGAATAGCTCCTAATTCTATACAGCCCTATTCGCTGTATTTTTCTTGAAACATTCGAGCGGTGTTCATCACGCCTCTCTATAAAAAGCAGATGCATGCTTTTTTCGCTACACTTAAAATTTAACATAAAACTGAGTGAATGTTAATATTTTTGACAAATTTTGTTAATTTTTATCTGTAAATATAGCATTTGCTTCCTCTTACACTAAATTTGAGCAAGAAAAAAGGAGCCTTTCTAGAATAGCTCCTAATTCTATACAGCCCTATTCACTGTGTTCTTCTTGAAACATTCGAGCGGCGTTCAGCGCACCTCTCTATAAAAAGCAATGCATGCTTTTTGCCTACGTCCATAATCTAGCATAAGTGCGAGATGATGTCAATACTAATTTTTTGAAAATTGCCAAAATATTTTTTTGATAATCTCCAAGAAAAAGTAATAAGTGGATGTAAGTAGATAATTATTAACGTAATATTCTGGGTGCTGAAACATCCTTGTTTCGAATAAATCGTTAATAATTTGATTAATAAATTGCTTTAGATTATCATCCTTTACTAATTCATTGAAAGAATATATTACGTTAACTAGTTGTCTAGTTTTAGGATTTCTTAGTTTACTCCATATTCGATATTTGCTGAAACCTAGTTCTGTTAGAAAAGGAATAACTAATCCTCTTAGCTTATAGTTGCTTTCCATTTCATCTAAACCAACAAGGATGGGTTGAACATGAAATAAATCATTTCTAAGATTCCTAACATCGTTCAAGGGAAACGTAAGTCTATAATCATCTAAACCATAATTATACGAATAGTAATGGAAAAATTTGATGACATCACCAAAAGTAAGAAGTTTAATTAAGTCTCTCGGAGGAATATCCTGGATTTTCTTAGTTAAATCCACGTTGTACTTCGAAAGAATAACCTTAACATTCTTATCGTTTTTCCTGCTGATGATATTTTGATGGATTCTCCTTTTTGGTTCTTCACTTGTATCTGAAGTGTCATTCTCTTGCTCACCATCATAATCAAGAGATAGAAATTCGTTTGAGATTTTGATTCCAAAACTTTCATCTAACTGATTAAAAGTTTGTTTAACCCTTGCTCTTAAGAATCGCTCGATTTGATTAATCATTCGAAATACCACTGTCTTAACTTCGTCATCAATTTCATATAAATCGATTAGATAAGCAAAATCAACATCAATTAATTCATTAGATGTTGTATCACTATCATCCTTATCAAAGTTACTAACATAAAGTGGAATAAGTTCACTATTATCTCTTACTTGGAGATATTGAATAGCTTCTTCTTCACTACATTTGATGAACTTAACCCCTTTCTTTTTAAGATCATCAATTACTTCTTGTACTTCTTGAGGTATAGTTTGTGTTTTAATACTCATGGCTATTTGCTCCTTTCCTTGCTACACTGCAAAATAAATGATTAAAACAAAAAACCTATAAAGAAGTAACCATGAACTTATTCATAAGTTCTTACTTTATAGGTCTCTCATATATATAGATAGAGAATTCAAAAGAAAATTTGTCAAAAAATTTGAAAAAATTTTTTTGTAAAACAAAAAGATTTAATAAATTGATTAAATAAAAAGATCTAGCTTAACTTAATTTTTAAAAATATTTTTAAAAAATATAATAAAGAAAAGCATTATAAAATGCCTAAAATTAGCCATTTTATAACATAAAAATAAAATTAGTTAAAACTAACTAAAAATTCTTGACACTAGCAATTTGCAAGAGTAGAATACATTTGGTTAGTTAGTTTTGACTAACATTTGAAGGAGAAAGTTATGCCCTTAATTGTTGCCCCATTAAATCAAGAATTAAAAGTTCTCAAGATTTTAACCGATGAAAAGATAAAAAAGTATTTAGAGAGTTTAGGGATTACCGTAAACTCTAAAATTACGATTTTATCTATCAGTGGGGGAAATGTTATTTGTATTGTAAAAGAGGGTAGACTTGCTCTTGATCGAAACATCGCTACGAAAATTTTTGTTGCGTAGAAAGGGAGGATAAGACGATGTTACGTAAGTTAGATGAATTCAATGTCGGCGAGACTGGTCGTATTAAAAGCATTGAAGGAGAAGGGAGAATTCGTCGTAGATTATTCGATATGGGAATTACTCCTGGTGCGGAGATTTATCTTCGTAAAAAAGCTCCCTTAGGGGATCCACTTGAAATCACCTTAAGGGGATATGAACTAACTTTAAGAAAAGATGAAGCAAAGTTAGTGATTATGGAAGAAGAGGGTATAAACTAATATGAAACGTTTTGCTTTAGCGGGTAATCCCAATTGTGGTAAGACCACTTTATTTAATTCCCTTACTGGGTCAACTGCCCACGTGGGCAATTGGCCAGGAGTTACAGTAGATAAAAAAGAAGGAGTTTATAAAAAATTAAAAGAGCCTTTAGAAATTATTGATTTACCAGGAATTTATTCTTTATCTCCTTATACTCCTGAAGAGGTGATTTCTCGAAACTATATTCTTGAAGAAAAACCTAGTTGTGTAATTAATATTGTCGATGCGACTAATTTAGAAAGAAATTTATATTTAACCACCCAATTATTAGAAATTGATGTTCCTATTGTTATCGCTTTAAATATGATGGATGTGGTAAAGAAAAATGGAAATAGTATTGATGTTTCAGCTTTAGAAAAAAAGATTGGTGTTCCTGTCGTAGAGATTAGTGCTTTAAAAGAAGAACATCTAGATGAATTGATGAATAAAGCTTATGAAGCTTCACTCATTTCTAGAAAAGGTAAGACTGTTTTAATGGATTCTGCTTTAAAACATTTGATTCAAGATGTAGAGATTGCTTTTAAAGGGAAAAATATTGATCATCCTTTATTTCATGCGATAAAACTTGTGGAAAAAGATGAATTAGAAATTCAAGATCACCCAGATTTATTACCGATTGTAGAGGACTTTAAAGCTACTTTTAAAGATGATACCTTTGGAGGGGATTTTGAAGCGATTATTGCCGATAGACGTTATCAATATATCGCTAAAAACTTTTCTCCAGCATTATCTAAAAAAGAAACAAGTAAAGAGAAGCTTACGCGTTCAGATAAAATTGATAAAGTATTGACTAATAAGTGGTTAGGTATTCCTATCTTCTTAATCATCTTATTAGTTGTCTTTCATCTTACTTTTTCAGAAAACTTATTCTTTTTAGGTTTCTTATTTAGTGATGTTCCTCCAAGTTTTGCTGATTCTCCTTTCGAAGGATTATTATGGACTAGTGGAGGGATTAATTCTCCAGGAGTGATTTTATTTAATCTATTAGAAAGTATTACGACATTAATTTCTGATGGAGTAAGTGATTTACTTACTTTATGGAATGCAGAAGCATGGGTATCTAGTTTTATTGTCGATGGTGTTTTAGGAGGCTTATTCGCTGTATTATCTTTTTTACCCCAGATACTCCTTTTATTCTTATTCTTTTCTATTTTAGAAGATTCTGGATATATGGCTCGTGTGGCTTTTATATTAGATCGTATCTTCCGTCGTTTTGGTTTATCTGGTAGAGCTTTTATGCCAATGATCATGGGCTTTGGTTGTAGTGTACCTGCAATGATCAACACGAGAACTCTTGCAGATGATAAAGAAAGAACTGCAACGATTCGTGTGATTCCTTTCTTTAGCTGTGGAGCTAAGTTACCAATATTAACCGCGATAGCCGGGGGAATTGTAGAACATTTCCATATAGGGAATGCAGATTTCATTACTTTTGCTATGTATATTATTGGAATGCTTACAGCAATTATTTCGGTAATTATTATGCGTAATACCTCGATGAAAGGAGATGTACCTCCTTTCATTATGGAGCTACCTTCGTATCATATACCTCAAGGAAAAGCCTTGATGGTCCATCTATGGGATAAATTAAAACACTTTATTAAAAAGGCCTTTACAATTATTTTAGCTTCGACGATTGTGATTTGGTTCTTATCGAATTTTGCTTGGAATTGGAGCTATGTAGATGGCGCTATGGATGAATCGATTTTAGCTTCTTTAGGTAAATTTATTCAACCTATATTTACTCCTTTAGGATTTGGTGTACAGCTTGCTTCTTTTGGTTGGGTATTTGCGGTTGCTGCGGTCACAGGATTAATTGCTAAAGAAAATGTCATTGCTACATTTTATACGTTAGCTATTTGTATTATCTCTCATGCCGAAGCGGGCACTCTTGTTATATCTCCAGAAGTAATTGATCAAATTAGAGCTTTAAGTGAAGCAAGTGATGATGGTATTATTGAAACAGTGGCAATGATTGAGGCTACTGGAATTACTTGGCCTAGTTTAATTTCTTTTATTACCTTTAATATGACAACGATTCCTTGCTTTGCCGCGGTAGCGACCGCGAAAGCAGAGTTACCTAAAAAGAAACTAGGTTCTACAATAGTCTTCTGGTTAGTCACTTCTTATATTACTTCTTGTATTGTTTATCTAGTGCTTTCTTTCTGGTGGACTATCTTTATCATCTTACCTTTATTTATCATATGTGGAGTAGTGATTCACTTTATCAATAAGTATTTAGATCAAAAGAAAGCGTTACAGAATTAATATGTCTCCTTTAGCAATCTTAGTAATTATCTTTATTATTGTTTTCTTTAGTTCCCTTCTTATTTTATATATATATAAGAAGAAGAACCATCTCCCTACTGGAGAATGTTCTTGTTGTCAAAATAAGGGAAATCAATTAGTTAAAAATTATCATAAGAAATATAAAAAGTAATTGAAGGCATAAATCAAGTTTGAGTCCTAGGAAAGAATACTCTCCTAGGATTTTAACTATATGGGGTGAGTTTTAAGAAAACCTTTTATTTGATAAAAAATAGACAAAATGAGGTCAAAATGCATAGATGTAGTCAAATTGCATTTGTGCTCGAGCACAAATTTCACATCAATTTATTGACTTTTCCAACGGGGGGGGGGCTATTGTTTTACCGAATAAGGGTTTTGCATGAAAAGTTTTTTTGAGTTCAAAAAATTGATTAAAAAGATACTTACATGTACTTCGCATGTATTACTTGCTTTATTATTCTTTTTCATTGCACCCCAATACCCTGCAAGTGATGTAGTACAACAAAAACATGAATTAACTCATCAACATACAGAAGAAGAGGAGCATGATCATGAACATGAAGAAGAACATGATCATGTACATGCAGAACAAATAAGATTAGAACAAAAATCATCACAAGAAAATCAAGAATATAATATAGATAATATAAATAATGATAATGGGATAGAATTAACGAGCTTATCTAGTGATATAGGTCTTGAAATAAAAGATGGAATTGTATTTTCTAATTTTTGTCCTAATGGTTCACCTCACAAGTATAATTCTGATGCTGATACTGGATGGAAATATAATCAAACGCACCATTGGAAAGAATGTGAAGATTGTCATATGGGAGTAAGTGAAACCTATGGCGAACATAATTTTTCCTATGAAGGAGGAGAAGGGGAGTATTGCTGGGAATGCAAAGTGACAAAAGCCAACGTGAACTCTTATTTTCCTTGTTCTCATAGTAGTTCTCTTTGGGAAGCTCTCGATGCCAGTGGTAATGTAGTTAGTGATGGATCTACACAAAGTGTGCTACACATTAAAAGTTGTAATGATTGTTATGCTATAATCGATTTTCATGAACCTAATTGGATGCCAAAGGATGCATTTGATTTTCAAACAAATGACGATGGACATAGTTGCGACGTGGGAGATTGTAATATTACGACAATTACACATCACTCAACAGATGATAAATGGGAATCAAATAGTGATTATCATTATAAGGTTTGTGATGATTGTGGCGCTAAATATAGTGCAACTGCACACGATTATGATAAATGGGAAGAAATTGCTGATGGAACAATGCATGAAAGAAAATGTAAAGCTTGTGATTGTCGCCAAACACATTCTGTCAGTGGTTCCGATATGTGGAATTCTTTAGATAGTGACTCAATTGAAGGTAATAATGGTCATCAATGTAAAGGCGATGGCAATAATGAATGTGGTATTCAAAATGCTCATAGCACTAGTGATTCAGAACATAATTGGCAATACTATGATTCATCAAGTGGAAATGGAAACGAAAGTGATAAAGACAAGCATTGGTTAGTTTGTGATGTATGTGGAGATAAATATGGAGCTGTTGAACACCAATTTGATGGGACATGGCAAAGTGATTCATATGGTAATCATTATAGAGAATGTATCGTTTGTCATTACCACGATACACATGAACCTAGTTCATCTGGAAGTGAATCACTTGATAAGGATAATATAAGCGAAAACGAAGGGCATAAATGTACTGGCGCAGATGGTACCTGTACTTTATCAATTCCGCATACATCATCTTCGGATGTATGGAGTCACGCTGATTCATCTAGTGATACTAACGCTGATTATCATTGGTATGTTTGTGAATTTTGCGGAGATGAATATGGTGCACAAGGGCATAATTTTGGGGATGAATGGAGTGGAGATGAAAACGATCATTATCAAAAATGTTTAGATTGTGATTATGAAAACCATTGTACTAACAATAGTAAGTTTGTAGATACTGGTTTAGGAACTCATAGTTGTTCGGTTTGTGGATGGGTATCTTCAGAGCATACACCTGGTTCTGATTATACGTATGATGATTCGTCGGGACACTATCAACAATGTCAATATTGTTCCGCTCGTATTAATAGTTCACCTGAAGAACATGTCTTTGAATGGTTTTTAGAAGGAAATAATCATATATACAAATGTACTACATGTGGATATATAGATGAGTCAAAAACTCATGCTAAAGATTATGGTTGGGAAAAAAATCATCTTGGAATAACAGAAAACGGGTGGTATGTAGATGGAACAACACATAGGAAAGATTGTGGTTATGTAGAAGGTGATGTGGAGTGTACATTAGAGGAATCGCATTCAGTTGATAATACTACAGCATCATGGGAACCAATATATAATGGTAGTGTAAAAGAAGAGAATTGCGATACGCAACATCATCGTTGCAAATTTTGTGATATTGTTGAAAATCACTCAACACCTACAAAATATGATAGAGTCGACGATAAAGAGCATCGTACTACTTGTGCGATTTGTAATGGAACTTATAGAGAAAAGCATACTACATTACAGCACAAAACAGGTGAGCATACTTCAGAAGAAAATCACACAGTAGTATGTGATATTTGTGGTGGTAATGTGTTTGAAGAAAAACACGTATTTGAGTACACAAGAACTGAAATTAATCATAGAGGAAAATGTAAATATTGCAATCGACAAAGTTCTCAAGCTTCGCACACATATAATAAGTGGAGCGCTAACAACAAAGAAGGATTTGGGTATGATGAAGCACAACACTGGGCCATATGTGATACATGTGGATACGAAAATAAAACAAGTTCATACATCGAAAATCATATTTGGGGTTCAGATGGCACTTGTACTAAATGTGGCTATAAAAGTGCGCATGTTCATTCATATGTTGATTGGATAGTGAATGGAGAAAACGGAAATCATGAACATAAGTGCTCATGCGGTGCAGTAGAGGAAAGCACAATACATAACCCAGATAAAAAAACAAATAATTCTGGCTGGTCCTATTTAAATGAAGAGCAACATCAATGTACTTATGTAACATGCGATATAAAAAATCAGCATAGCAATGCTGAAAAGGAATTATCTTATGAAGAGGGAGGTCTCACGCATTATTATATTTGTGATGGATGTGCCTATCATTACGGTACTGAAGCCCATACTCCAAATAAAGATGATCACAATGGTTATTATTCGTATCCGACTGAGGGAAGCGGTGGCTATCATTATAAAATATGTAAAGATTGTGGTGCCACATTTGAGAAATCACTAGGGCATACATATGAACCGAATACGTATTCTCATAATGAAAATGAGCATTGGCAAGTATGTACAGAATGTGGATATGATTCTACACATATGAAGCATGAATCTAGTGTTGATTCATCATGGCATTATGATAGTCCAGAGCCAACATATGATAATCAGCATTATCAAATATGTGATATTTGTAAAGGTAATTGGAATTACCAAAATCACTCTTTTAATTGGTCGTTTGATGATGATAATCATTATCAAAGATGTGGAACATGTAATTATGAGGCTATTAACCAAGCACATACTTGGGAAGACAATTGGACAACAACCACTGATGAACATTATAAAAAATGCACAAATCCAGAATGTGGAGCAAAGAGCTCTAATGGATTACATCAATATCAATATAAAACAGATGATCCAACTCAACATTGGAGATATTGTTTAGATTGTTCCTATATAGATGAAAATTCAAAAGAGAATCATACATATGGTGATACATGGATAAGTGATGGAACGACTGGGCATTATCAACAATGTCAAAACTCTAATTGTCAATATAAAACTGAAACTACTCCTCATATATTTAATAATAATAAATGGGAATTAGTTGAGGGACAGCATCGCCATATATGTGATAATAACGGCTGTGGATATTATGATAAATCTCATGAGCCATTTGCATCTACGAAAAAATACGAAACATATAATGAACAATATCATCAATGTGCAGTAGATGATTGTAATTTATTTGAAGCACATCATTGGGGTGAAAATTTTGAATATGTAGAGGGTGATATTGAATATCATTATCACTTATGTTCATCATGTCATGAAAAACAAGAGTCAACTAAAGAAACGCATTCTTTGGCATGGAATACTTTATCTAGTGGTGATCATCAAGGAACATGTGGTAGTTGTACTTATCATAAAGAACATGCACCCATATGGGATGCTATAGATAATAGTGAAAAACATCAGTGCACTGAGTTGGGTTGTGGAATTCCTGCTGCAAATCATGATTATGATGAAACTGAATGGTCTTATGATACTGAACATCACTATAATGTATGTACTATTTGTGGTGCAAATCTTAATATTACTTCTCATAGTTTTTCTGGATGGGAAGTAATAGTAGATGATGGTAATAAGTCTCATCGTGGTGCATGTACATGTGGTGCTGTAAGTAGACACGCAGAAGGAGGATTTAAATATCTTGATGAAACACGACATCAATGTGATGTAGATGGTTGTGGCTTTTTTGATTCTCATTCATATTCTGAATGGCATAACGATATAGATAGTGGTATTCATTATAGAGAATGTACATGTATACAAGCAGGTGGTAGTGGACATTATAGACAAAGCCATACACCAAATTTTCAAAAATTTAATAGTTCGCAGCATAAATGTGCTGGATCAGAGGATGGGCAAGATGACTGTTCTATAGTAGAGGATCACGATCACTTAGATCAAAAAGGATCTTATAATAATGGATATTATGCAGATGAAACAGGACATTATTATAAATGTTCAGTATGTGGAGAAAAAGTGGATGTTGCCAATCATGTTATTGATTGGACATATGAAGGAAATAAGCATACTGCGACATGTTCAGTATGTGGATTTAATGCTGAACATACCATTGGAGATCCATGGAAACTAGTTGATTCTGGTGATGGAGAACATCATAAATGTAACTATCCAGGATGTGGATTTGTTGAAAGCCATACAAAAACTGAAGAAACGTTAGATGTTGGAGATGATACTAATCACTGGTATATTTGCTCAGTATGTCATGTTACATTTGGTGTATCCCCTCATAATTATGGCACTGAAAATAAAGGCACAGCTAAAAATGCAGGATGGACTGCCGATGAAACAAATCACTGGCAAGAATGCATAGATTGTGGATATAAGTTCCACAATATGGGACCGCATAATTTTACATCATGGGAAAAACAAGAAAATGGTACCTACATTCAAACATGTGAAGACTGTGGATATACTGTTGAGCACAAAGAACATATTGGTGAATGGCATATAAGTGAAGATAAGTTACGCCACGAAAGAACTTGTCTTGTTTGTGAAGAATATGAAAGCCATGAAATAAACGGAGTAGGTTGGGAAAAAGTAGATAATAGTACACATAAATGTAATGGTGCAAATGGCACTTGTACTATTACCGAAGGTCATGATGGCTATGATACTTGGTTAGAGAAAGATTATGATGGAACACTAAAACACTATCATTTATGTACTAAATGTGGCGAATATGATATAGGGGAACACACTCCAGATATAGAAGAAAATAATGGTTGGCATAGCGATGATAAGGATCATTATCATATTTGTGCTACATGTAAAAATGAATACGGAAGAGTAGAACATGATTATACTGATGTAGCATGGAAAAATCATTCTAGAACATGTAATGATTGTGGATATGTAGATAGTCATGATCCACATTGGGTAGATGCAGGAGATAACGAAAATCATAAATGTGATATATGTGATGCAACTGATAAACATACATTAGTATGGGTTAGTAATGAAGACGGACATTATCAAAAATGTTCTGTTGAGGGATGTACATACACAACTGGAGCTCCTGAAGATCATGAATTTACAATTTGGCATGAAATAGATGGAAAACATGTTGGTACTTGTAAAATTTGTAATTATCAACAAACGGAAGGACATACTCCAGATTGGGTATCTGATGGAACAGGATTAGGACAAAGTCACCATTGTAATGTTCCAAATTGTACGATTGAAGGAAATCATGAGCCTAGTAGTGATTG
The DNA here is from genome assembly GCA_947626895.1 of uncultured Bacilli bacterium. Classification (GTDB taxonomy): domain Bacteria; phylum Bacillota_I; class Bacilli_A; order RFN20; family CAG-449; genus CANRPC01. The sequence goes on along the minus strand of CANQTY010000003.1, from coordinate 55,987 downwards.
GAAAGATGATGGAAAAAATCATTATCATGAATGTAATGTATGTCATGCGCATTTAGATGAAGAAGAACATAGTAGTACAACAGATACATGGTTAAGTGATGGAACAAATCATTATAAATTATGTGATGTTTGTGGAGCAAAATTTGAAAATGGAAAACATGATTATTCTAAAGGGCAATATAATTATGACGAAACAAATCACTGGTTGATTTGTGATGGTTGTGGACTTTCTGGTGAAAAAGTTGCACATGATAATTTGTCATGGGAAACAAATGGAAATGAAAATAATTCAAAGCATTGGCAAAATTGTGCTACATGTCATGCTACTCATTTAAACGAAGCAACACATACTTATGGAGAATGGGTAGATGATTATAATCCATCAGAAACACACACTCACACAAGAGAATGTGTGATATGTAAACTAGATGACGCAAAACAAAGTCATACAGAGCATTTTGAACCATCTGAACAAGATCCTAAATCTCATGTTTGTACTGATCCAAATTGTAATATAAAACAAGGGCATGATGGATATGATACATGGTTACAAAAGGAAGAAGATGGTAAATTAGTGCATTATCATCAATGTACTATTTGTGGCACAGAATATGACAAGCATACATCAAGCTACACAGATCATTATGGTTATGATATTGATTCTCACTGGTTAATTTGTGACGAATGTGGTTATGAAAATAAAGATGGCGATCATAAAACTGCTCATCATAGTTCTGGTACATATATTGATGGTGGTAAAGATGTTGGTCACTATAAGGTTTGTGATGATTGTGGTCAACGTTTTGACATAACTCCACATGATTTTTTTGAGAAAAAATATACCCAAGATGGAACATATCATTATCAAGTGTGTAAATATTGTGGTGTTGTAACTAGTACTGCAGAGGCACACGATTTTAGTCGTGAAGGCAATCCTAATAACTGGTATTATAATGACACATATCACTATCATCAATGTTCTATTTGTGGCTTTATAAAAGATCAAGCTAGACATACATTTACTGGTGAACATAACGGGTATACAGTTGTTGGAAATCAACATTATCGTTCTTGTACATGTGGTTATGAATCTTTACACGAGGATCATATTTCTGATTTAGGTGAAGGACAATGGCATATTAGTGATAGTGAACATTATAAAATATGTAAAGTATGTGGAGTCAAATTTGAAAATTCTGAACATAATTGGGGTTCATCTTGGATATCCGCAGGGTCTGAAGGGCATTATCAAGAATGTAGTGTGTGTCATGCAGATAGTGAGAAAATATCACATAATTTTGGTGATGGAAAATTCACTGATGATGGAGGAATACATAAGAGAACATGTACTGAACAAGGATGTGGTTATGTAGATTCTCACTTTGGTTCATTTAAAGAAGATGTAGGTAAAGGTACACATACATGTCAATATGCTGAATGTGATATAAATGGAGTCCATACTTCTAGTCATTTAGTTACAAATTCATCAGATGATGTGGAACACGGAGTAGGACATCATAAAGTTTGTGATTATTGTAATGCGGAATTTGAATTTACTAAGCATACCTTTAAAGAAGGTGAGTATCAATTTAATAATTTAGCACACTGGCAAGTATGTGAATGTGGTCAAGAAAGCGAACATGTACTTCATACTCCTGATGATACAGGTTGGTATGTTGAAGGTGACAACCATCATCAAGTTTGTGATACATGTAAACAACAATTTAATGTTGGAGAACATACTTATGAATTAAATAAATATGGATATAAAGGTGAAGAACACTGGAGAATCTGTGATCTTTGTGGAGCAGAAGGAGCTCATGAAGGACATAGTTCAACACGTTCTTACGAACATGATGAAACTAATCACTGGAAAATATGTGATGCATGTGGTGAAAAAATTAATGTAGATGGACATAGCGAATCATACTTACAAAGTGCAGATGGACATTATAAGTTCTGTACTGTTTGTCAGTCCACGATAGCAAAAATGCAAGTACATGATTATACTGGTGTTGCATGGGAAAATCACTCTAGAACATGTACTAAATGTGGTTATGTAGATAGTCATTTCGCTAGTTGGGGAAGTGATGCAGATAGACACTGGTGTACTTTATGTATTGGAAAGGAACCTGAAGAACATACATTTGACATATGGGTTAGTGACGAAACTGGACATCACCAAAAATGTTCTATATGTGAATATGAAGAAAAAACACATGCATCTCATAAATTCACAATCTGGCATGAAATAGATGGAAAACATGTAGGAACTTGTGAAGATTGTAGTTATCAACAAACGGAAGGACATAATCCTCATTGGGTATCTGATGGAACAGGATTAGAACAAGGACACCATTGTGATGTCTCAGAATGTACAATTAAAGGAGCGCATGAACCTAGTAGTGATTGGAAAGATGATGGCACAAATCACTATCATGAATGTAGTGTATGTCATGAACGTTTAGATGAAGCAGCACATAGCTATAAAAAAGATGTATATTCAAGTAATAAAGAAGAACATTGGCAAGTCTGTGAAGTATGTGGAAAAGAAAGTACACATGAAGAACATTCATATAAAGGAACAGAAAATGAAGGTTGGAATTATAATGTAGAAACTGAAAAACATGAAAGGACCTGTTCAACATGTGGATATAGTGAATCACATCTACCAAATTTGGGAGAATTAGAGGGAGATGATGAGCATCATCAATGTAAAGATTGTGTATTACAAGAGGGACATTCATATCATTGGGTGGATGATAAAGATAATGAAAATCACCATGAAGAATGTTCAGTATGTGGACATCGAAGTGGAAGAACTGAAAATCATAATTTAACCTATGCAGAAGTAAATGGAAGACATATAGGGACATGTGAATGTGGATATCAAGATGAAGGACATGATCCAGTTTGGAATGATAATAAAAATGGAAAACATATTTGTGAAACATGTAAATTAGAATCCCCGCATGTATGGGAAGAAACATGGCGTTATGATGATGAGTATCATTATCATAAATGTGTTTTCTGTGATGCAACAAAGGATAAAACAGATGAAAATAAGCATGTCATTAAATGGCAAGTTGTAGATGGTGAACATGTAGGAACCTGTACAGTAGAGGGTTGTGAATATAGAACAGCATCACATCCTGGAAATTGGAAAGATTCTAATGACGGAAAGAATCATCAATGTCAAGATTGCACATTAACTGAAGAACATAAATGGGGAGCATGGGAAAAATTTGGTGAAAAAGGACATCAAAGAAGTTGTTCAGTTGAGGGATGTACTGCAACACAACAACATGATGGTACAAGTAATTGGAAAATAAATGATGGCAAGCATGAATGTACAATTGATGGTTGTGATTTTGTTGAAGAGCATCACTCAGAGACATGGCTTGTAGATGGTGAACATAATCAACATTATAAAAAATGTGATATTTGTGGTGCCGAATTTGCAAAAGAGGGACATACACAAGATACAACAGAAAATAATGGATGGCATACGGATGATAAAGACAATCATTATCACTATTGTTCAGTATGTAAATCAAATTATGATGTTGGAGACCATAGCTATCAAAAAGATGTGTATTCAAGTGATAAAGATGGACACTGGCAAGTATGTGAAGTATGTGGAAAAGAAACAGAACACGTTGAGCATGGTAGCTTTACTAGTTGGACAACAAATACTGAAACTGGATTACACTATAGAACATGTACAACATGTAATTATAATGATGCACATATTGCTAAATGGGAAAATGATTCTGAAAATAATCAACATAAGTGTACCGTTTCAGATTGTGATATTAAGCAAAATCATGATTTGATTTGGGTGAATGAAGAAGAAAGTGGACATTATCAAAAATGTTCAGTTGAGGGATGTAACTATACAACAAATAGAAGTGAAACACATAATTTCAAATGGAACACTATAGATGGTAAGCATGTTGGGCAATGTGAGCAATGTGGATATAGAATTGAACATACGCCATCATGGACTAATGATGAAGGTAGTGGTAAACATAAATGTACTGATGAATCGGGTTGTAATATTGTAGAAGAACACAAATGGGGAGAATGGAAAGTTGTTGAAGGGCAACATGTACAAGAATGTACAGTAGAAGGTTGTACCGCTACAAATTCACACGCTATTCCTGGAGATGATGGTTGGACTTATATAAATGAGAGTACACATAAGTGTAGTCAATGTACGATTACTGAAGGACATAATGGATCTAATACTTGGGAATCAAATGATACGGAACATTATCATCATTGTTCTCTTTGTAATGAAAATTATGATAATAGTAAATCACATACTTATAAATATGAACATGATGAAAATCATCACTGGCAAGTTTGTGAAGTATGTGGAAAACAGACCAAACCAGAAGATCATACATATAGTAATGATGCACTTAAAGGCTGGGCATTAAATGAAAAAACAGGATTACATGAAAGAACTTGTCAAGTTGAAGGATGTGGTTATGTAGATTCTCATCTTGGAAATTGGAAAGATTCTAATGACGGAAAGAATCATCAATGTCAAGATTGCACATTAACTGAAGAACATAAATGGGGAGCATGGGAAAAATTTGGTGAAAAAGGACATCAAAGAAGTTGTATAGTTGAGGGTTGTACTGCTATACAACAACATGAAGGTACTGATTCTAGTAAGTGGGAAAAAGCAACAGATCAACATAGATGTTTGGAAGATGGTTGTGATTTTGTTGAAGATCATATTTTAGATGGCCATGGTTGGTATAATGATAAGGATAGTGGACATTATCATAAATGTGCTATTTGTGGTACCGAATTTGATCGAGCAGCACATACACAAGATACAACAGAAAATAATGGATGGCATACAGATGATCCTAATGGACATTATTATCAATGTGCAACATGTGGAGAACATTATGGTCAACAAAAACATCAATTTAATTCAAAATACGATCATGATGAAAATCATCACTGGTTAGTGTGTGATATTTGTGGTGCAAAACAAACAGGTGTTGCAGAACAAGAACACTCTTCAGATGTATGGATTAGTGATGGAAAAAATCACTATAAGATTTGTGTATGTGGACAAAAAATTGAAGAAGGTGTACATGATTCTGAAGATCAACCTTATATTACAACTGAAGAAGAACATTATAAATTATGTAAAGTATGTGGTTTAGTAGATGGAAGCACTAGAAAAAATCATAATTATGGTGATGGAACACCATGGCATTATGATGATAATAAGACTACACATTATCATTTGTGTGCTGATTGTGGATATAGAAGTGATGTAACAGAGCATTCTAGTATAGACGGTGCTTGGATAGATGACGTAGAAAAAGGTCAACATTATCAAGTATGTCAAATTTGTGGTGCTAGATTTAACTATGGAGAGCATTCCTATGGTGATACATGGATAAGTGATGGCTTAGAAGGACATCATCAAAAATGTTCTTTATGTGGTCATGATAATGAAAAAACATCTCATTCTTCATCGACTTGGCAGCATGATGAACATAATCATTATCAATTATGTGATAAATGTGGACAAAAATTTAATGAATCTGCGCATACATATGATGCAGAAGGATATACAATTAATGAACGTACTGGAGCACATGAAAGAACATGTACTCAAGTAGGATGTGGTTATGTAGATTCTCACTTTGCCTCATTTAAAGAAGATATAGGGAAGAACACTCACACATGTCAATATGAAGATTGCAATATCTATGAAGAACATAGCTCTGAATCATATATTATTGATGGTGCAGATGGACATCATAAGGTTTGTGATGTATGTGGTGCTAGATTTAATGATGGAGCACATAATTTTGGCGATACATTTATTCAAGAAAAGGATCCTTCTTTAGGACATCATCAAAGATGTTCTGTATGTGGATATGAAACCCCAACAGAGGGACATAATTTTGAAACTCCATATACTAAAGAATCAGATAAAGCTTTAGGTCATTATTATAAATGTAAAGATTGTGGTTATGAAACTGAACGTGTAAATCATAATTTTGGAGATACATATTATCAAGATGGTGAAAATAATAAGCATTATCAAATTTGTGAAGATTGTGAATATAGAACACCTTCAGAAGAACATCGTAATCATTATGAAAGCAATGACAAAGGTCACTGGTTAGTTTGTGATGTATGTGGAAAATCTACAAGAGATGAAGGTGGAGAAGATAAAGGTATTCTTTCTCATGAAGCAAAAACAAAAGGGGACGGATCACTAGAATACTATGATGATGGCACAAATCACTGGTTAGTATGTAAAGATTGTGGCGCAGTCTTTAATAAAGAAGCACATACTCCAAAAGTTGGATGGCAATCTAACGAAAGTGAACATTATCAAGTTTGTAGTATATGTGGATTTATTATTGAATCTTCAAGAGAGACTCATTCTTATGAGTTAGATAAATGGGTTAGTACGGATAAAACTTATCATTGGCAAGAATGTACAAAATGTGGATATAAACATAATTATGGAGTACATAATTTTGTTCCAGAAGGGCATGATGATGACGGATATATTCAAAGATGTGAAGATTGTGGATATGTAACACATCATGAAGCGCATATTGGCGAATGGAAAGTAAGTGCTGATGGAACAATGCATGAAAGAGATTGTATTATATGTGGGTTCCATGAAGAACATTCAATTGAAGAAACCACTTGGTCACCAGTCGATGATGGTATGCATAAATGTGATCAATGTACAATTACTGCGTCACATGAAGGTGCAGATTTAACAACATGGTTTAATAGTGCAGATGGCAGTTATCATTATCATAAATGTTATAAATGTGGTGAATTTGATAAAGGTAATCATACTTATGAAAAAGGAATTTATGAAAGTAATTCAGGAGAAGGTACACATTCACCAGTTTGTGATGTATGTGGAATGAAAAAACAAGGTGAAAGTAGTGAACATGAATCTTCAGAATGGATAGTAGATAATGAACTTCATCAACATTATAAAAAATGTGATAAATGTGGCGCAGAATTTGAAAGAAACGACCATACTCCAGATAAAGGAGAATCAGGATTAACAAATAACTACTATGCCACGGAAGAAAATCACTATCATATATGTGAAGTATGTGGTGCTACGTATGGTAGCAAAGCACATAATTATGAAGGTGTAGAATGGTCAAAAGATGGAACAAATCACTGGAAAGTATGTAAAGAATGTGGATATAAAGGAGAACTTTCTGGACATAGTTTAGAATGGAAAGAAACAGAAGATCAAACGAAACATTATCAAGAATGTTCAATATGTGGATATAAAACAGAAGAAGTAGAACATACTTCCGATGGTTATATTATGGATTTAGTAAAAAATCAACATTATAAAGTATGTAAAGAATGTGGTATAGAATTTGCTAGAGGTTCTCATACTTATGATGATACTTGGAAATATAATGATGAAACACATTGGAAAGAATGTACAGTATGTCAATATAAAGATCAATTACGTTCACATAGTGCAACAGAATATGTAATTTCTGGTGAAGAACATCATCAAGTATGTTCATGTGGTAAAGAAATCAATCGTTCTGAGCATCACTATAATACCTATCAGTATGAAGAGAATGGTGAAGTACATTGGAAAGTATGTGATGAATGTGGACATAAGGAAACGGGTAGTGAAACATCACATCATTCTTCACGAGGATATAATCTTGATGAAACAGGAAATTATCATTATCAAGTATGTGATGATTGCCATGCTCAATTTAATAAAGGGGAGCATCAATTTAGTAATAAATATATTGAATATGGAGAATTCCATTATCAAGTATGTGATGTATGTAATAGAGCAATAGAATCTACAAAAGAAGAGCATAGTTATAAATTAGATTGGCAAGTCGAGGAAAATATTCACTTCCATGCATGTGTTAAATGTGGGCATAGAATTGATATAGGATCTCATAGTTCTTCAAGTTGGAAAGATGCTGGTGATGGGCATCATTATCAAGTATGTGAATTCTGTGGAACTAGATTTAATGAAAATCAAGAGCATGTATTTAATGGTAAATATGATCATGATACTCATGATCATTGGGAAGTATGTGATTTATGTGGTGCAGAAAAAGCTGGTAGTAGAACCTCCCATAATTATACATCTACTTATGATAGTGAGAATCATTATGAAATTTGTGATACCTGCGGGGATATTATCAATAAATCAGCACATTCATTTGAGAAACATTTCAATAATGAAGAGCACTGGTGGTCATGTTCATGTGGATATGAAAAAGATAGAGCAAGCCATGATGAAGTAACTTGGAGTTCTGATGGCACATCTCACTGGAAGGAATGTAATACTTGTAAAGAAAAATACAGTAATGAAACGCATACTTATGGTGAATGGCAAGATGATTTAAATCCAGAAGCGCCCCATGAGCATACTAGAGAATGTGAAATTTGTCATACAGAAGCATCAAGACAAAGCCACAAAGAAAATTATGTAGATTCTGGCGATGGCTTAACTCATGTATGTAGTTATGTAGGTTGTAATATTAAACAAGGACATGATGGATCAAGCACATGGTTAAGTGATAAAGAAGGAAATCATTATCATGAATGTAGTATATGTGGAGCACATTATGATGTTGAAAAACATAGCTATCCAAAAGATGTATATTCAAGTGATAAAGATGGACATTATCAAGTATGTGAAGTATGTGGAAAAGAAAGTACACACGTTGAACATGATAGCTTTACTAGTTGGACAATCAATACTGAAACAGGAATACACTATAGAACTTGTACAACATGTGGTTATAATGATACACATATTGCTCAATGGGAAAATGATGTAGCGGTAGCCAAACATAAATGTACTGTTTCAGGTTGTAATATTGTCGAGAATCATGATCTAATTTGGGTAAATGATGAAGAATTAGGACATCATCAAGAATGTTCTGTGTGTGATTATGAAACAAGTATTAGTGATGAACATCACTTTATATGGGCAACAGTAAATGGTGAACATTATGGGCAATGTGAATGTGGATACATCATTCATCATGCACCAATTTGGCAAAATAAAGATCATGAACATCATATTTGTGAAGTATGTGGTCTAGAAGAATCTCATCAATGGAGTCTATGGGAAGTCGATGGTAATCACCATGTAAGAACTTGTCTAGTGGATGGATGTGAAGCGACTGATTCTCATGAAATTCATTGGGAAAGAGTAGATGATGCATCTCATAGATGTGTAGGAAAAGATTGTACGATTGTTGAAGGACATGATAATTCTATTACCTTTGAATTTGATGATACATATCATTATCACGTATGTAGTAAATGTGGTGAATATGATAAAGAAGCCCATGTCTTTAAAGATACATATAAATATGATAGTACACATCATTATAAGATCTGTGAAGTATGTGGTTATGCAAGTAAAGAAAAAGAAGCACACTCTAGTAAAGATTTAATCTATCACATTGATGGAAATAAACATTATCAAGTATGTGATATATGTGGAGCAAGATTTAATGAAGGTGAACATATCTTTACTTCCATATATGGTCATGATGAAAATGGACACTATTTACTTTGTGAAGTATGTGGTATGGCAAGTGAAACAAAGCTCAATCATACTTATGGAGAATGGTTAAAAGAAGATAATAAACATATTCATTTGTGTACAACATGTGGCTATATAGAAGAACATGAAGCGAGTTATGAAAGTAATGAAAATGAACATTATTGTGTCGTGGATGGATGTACAATACATGAAGAACATGATTTTGAAAATAATACATGTAAAGTATGTAATTATCAAAGAAGGGGTATTTCTTTAGGAAATGATTTAAGCATACCCATTGTAATATTAGGTTTACAAATTATCTTATTAGGTATCTTAATAATTATGGTCATCAGAAGGAAGGACGAAGGAGGAGACGAAGAATGATAGCAACAATTAAAGTATTTGGATATGAAATTCCATGGGAGATTGATACAGCCTTATTTTGGTTATATGCTCTTGAAGTATTAATCTCTTTATTAATGATTGTATTACTTCTTATATTAATCTTTAAAAAGAACAAGAAAAGAGAAAGAAAGCTATTATATATGAAGATTAATACAGAAGAAGTAAAGAAAGTCTTTGAATATAATGAAGTCTTTTCTAGTGAAGGATTAGTTTTGGAATGTAAATATAATTTAAAGCCTAAAAAAGAAAAGATCAAAGAAGGTTTTGAAATAGAAATACCCAATATGGAAGAAGAAGGAGAACACTTTGTTAAGGTTCACTATAAGTCCTTCGAGGAAATCTATAAGATTAATGTTAAACCAAATCCTCATAAAGAAGAAAAAGAAGAAGTTATTATAGTTAAAGATGATGCAATAGAAGAACCTATTATTGAAGAAACTCCAGTTAAGGAACCCAAAGATTTAAAAGAAGCTCAACCTGAAATTGAGGTAGTCGAGGAAATAAAAGAAGAAAAACCAGTAGTTATTATTCCAGAAGTGATCGATTCACAAGAAGCAGGAACATTAAGATATAATAAGAGTTTCCAAGCTAGACTAATTCAAGCAGATGATGTAGTTAAAAATTATTATACTGAAGTGAAAAATAAGATTCTTTCTTATAAGAATGTAAAAGCAAGAATGTCCTGGAAAAGAGAAACATTTAATGTAGGAAGAAATAGTGTTATTCGTTTATCCTTTAGGGGCAATACATTATGTATTTATTTAGCTTTAGAAGTTGATTCTTATAAAGATACTAAATATGGCGTCGAGGATGCATCAAATAATACATCTTATGTAGATACACCCTGTATGTATCGACTAAAAAATGATAAACGTATTCGTTATAGTAATGATTTAATTGAAGATGTGCTGACGAAATATGGTTTAGAAAAAGATGAAAGTTTTGAATCAAAAGATTACTATTTACCATATGAAGGAACAGTAGAGTTAATTGAAAAGAAACTAATTAAACGAGAAGTAAAATCAAAAGAAGAAGAGTCGATATTCTCTAAAGAAAAGGTTAAAGAAGAAAAAGAACCTGTAAAAGAAGAAGTTAAAGAATTTCTAGTTGATGTTCTAGAGGAACCTAAAGATTTAAAAGAAGCTCAACCTGAAATTGAGGTAGTCGAGGAAGTAAAAGAAGAAAAACCAGTCATCATTATTCCAGAAGTGATTGATTCTCAAGAAGCAGGAACATTAAGATATAATAAGAGTTTCCAAGCTAGATTAATTCAAGCAGATGATGTAGTTAAAAATTACTATACTGAAGTGAAAAATAAGATTCTTTCTTATAAGAATGTCAAAGCAAGAATGTCTTGGAAAAGAGAAACATTTAATGTAGGAAGAAATAGTGTTATTCGCTTATCTTTCCGTGGTAATACATTATGTATTTATTTAGCTTTAGAAGTTGATTCTTATAAAGATACTAAATATGGCGTCGAGGATGCATCAAATAATACATCTTATGTAGATACACCTTGTATGTATCGATTAAAAAATGATAAACGTATTCGTTATAGTAATGATTTAATTGAAGATGTGATGACGAAATATGGTTTAGAAAAAGATGAAAGTTTTGAATCGAAAGATTACTATTTACCCTATGAAGGAACAGTTGAATTAATTGAAAAGAAACTAATTAAACGAGAAGTAAAATCAAAAGAAGAAGAGTCGATATTTATCAAAGATAAATCGAAACAAGAAGCTTAAGAAAGTGGGGGAAAGCCCCACTTTTTCAAGCATACCCTTACGAAAAAAGAGAATTTTTAAATTTCCTTGTTATTTTATCTAGAGCTTGATAAAATAACCTCACTTGCCCCTATGGCGTAATGGCAGCCGCGAACGACTCAAAATCGTTTGGAGAGATCCGTGTCGGTTCAAGTCCGACTAGGGGTACCAGTTTAAATATGATGCCTAACTCTAGGCTTTTTTATTTAAAGTTCATCAATATAAAAATCTCTAGAGAATGCTTTTGATAAATAAAAGAAAGGAAAAAGAAATGAATCAAGTATATTCTATATATGATATGCCTCAAATCATATTTGATGATGAATTAACTATTGAAGAACTCATTTCTTTTGCGTATAAAAAAGTTCATTGCTATGAACCTGCAGGTTTAGATATAGTCACTCTTTTTGATATAGTAGATAAAAGAGTATTAGATAAGAAAAAGAAATGTAAAGATGAAATAAATAAAAATAGTAAATTATATTTAACTTATATCATGAAAGATAAATTTTTCTTTATTGAAGGAGGATGGGGACAAGCCTTAATGGAAGAAATCGGTTACTATTATATAGAGGAAGTTACTTCAATTCGATTTCATCTTGAAGATTTAGAAGGTGTTGTAGCGCTAAATTATAATCTCCCCTTAGAGGACATCTATAATTATTTACTTAAATTAACTTATATTGGAAAAGAACAAACTGTCTTTGTCATTAAAGAACTTCCTGCTTATCGAATATATAATAGTCGTACAGAAAAATTTTATTTACCTAAAGATAATCAAATAAGACTATTTGATGCTAAGCAAGGATTTCTTGATCCTGATTTATATATTCTTACTCCAAAAGAAGAAAGTGAATTGATTTAAAGCACAAAAAGTTAAAGGGCATTTTATTGACTTTTAGACTATAAATTTGCCAAGATAATAATGACCGCGAACTAGTATGCGGTTTACAAGTGGCTAGATTCCCGCTGACCAGCATGCGGTTTACAAGAAGCTGGGATGTCAAGTGTTTCGCTGACCAGCACGCGAATTATAAATGGCTGGGTTGTAAATTTTTCCTTCATAGAACATTCTGTGGAGGCTTTTTAATTTAAAGTTATTCTTTTTATTTAATATTTTATACATAATTTTAAAGTCTACTTTTTAGTTACTTTTTCGGTATACTTTAAAATACTGATAATTTTTTGCACAGTGTTGTTTTTAAACTTCATTTTTTGCAATTTTTTTATAAAAAATGGGCTATTTTAAAGAAATTATTGTTATTACGTGCAAGGTATACCTTGTGTTATTTTTTTTAATGGATTTTCTTAATTCGTTGGAATAAATAAAGCAATATTAACGCAAAGAAAGGAATTTATTGCAGTTGTTGTGCTCTAAATTCAATTATTGCTTTTGTAAAAACAATACTATGCAAAGAACTATTGTAAATTTTTAAAAATTTTTTTGCTTATTTTTTTTATGAGTTGTGGATATTTATATATGAAGACAGTTTTAAATAAATAAAACCTAGAGAAAGGAGATTTAATCATGTCTAAAACTATGACCATAAATGCAATTCCAATTACATCCAAAGTTGATGAAGAAATTGCACTGCTTAAAGAAAAAGGAATAAGGTTCGAGCTCTGTAACGAATCTGAGGCAAAACTATGCCTTGAAAAGCACAAAAACTACTCTTTTATTACTTCATATATGAATGTATTTAATGTTTATCCTCGTGGAGATTTAAAAGGAATATTTGCTCAACTAGATTTTGCATATTTAAAAGATATGTATGTCATTGATAGTATGGTAAAAAGTCTACTATTTGAAATGATTATTGAAATTGAGCATGGATTAGTATCATTAATTCTAAATGAAATTGAACAAATTGGTGAAGGTGATGGGATTAATGTCGTCAATGGCTTTATGGACGAGGACTATTATGATCAAAATCAAATTCATAATACTCAAAATGAAAACGATAAAAAATATAAAATGCAAATTCATCAAAGTATTCAAAGAATGAAAGATGATGAAAATGTACGTAAAATCTTAGATAAATACAATGTTGATATTAGTCAAAAAATACAAAATATTCCTGCCAAAGATCTTCTTCAAATTCTTAGTTTTGGAGAAAAAATAAAATTCTTTGATTACATTACTTCTAAATATCAATTAGATGAACAAAGAAAATATCTATATTTTCTAAAAGAATTGAAAAAGCTTAGGAATGAAATAGCTCATGGAAAGAATATATTATCCACGTTAAGAAAAAGAAAATCGTGTAATTTAAATGATACCATGATTATCGATTATTTAAGTAATTGTGGAATAGGTAGAGAAAATAGAAATAATAAATTAAGTAACCCAACAATCCGAAGAATTACTTTCGTTTTATATTTATTTGATATCTTTGTTGAAAATGAATATATAAAGCAAGAAATCAAAAAAGCTGTCAATGAATTATTTTTTGGAAGAGTTATCCTCTGCAGGAACTATTATATTCATAACGGACTTTTAAAATCGACTTATTGCTATTTTGAGAAAATCATAAAAAAATATTTCAAAGAATTTGAGGGCTAACTATTGACAGTGATTTTTGCTTGTGCTAAATTAAAGATGGAAGTAAAAAACAGATATCTGTTTTTTTTAGGGGGGCAGTTACGACGGCGCCCCGAGTGTTTTTCTTAAGAGTCCCTGGGACTCTTTTTGTTGTTATAAATTTTCTTCATGGAATTAATGAGGAATGAACTAAATATCAATTCAAGGAGCAAAAACAAATTCTAGTACCATTATATTCGACATCATTTTTCCTATTATGCTAAATTAAAGCTGAAAACAAAAAACAGTTTTCTGTTTTTTGTAGAAGGGCTTTACTAAATGTGATCGCGCCTTGATTTTTTTATTTAGAGCTAATTTAGACTTTTTTTATTAAAAATAGCATCCAAATCTATTTATTTAACCCCCAGATAAAAAGATAAAATATTTTTAATTGTTTTTGCAACTGTTTAAATATCTTAAATTCAGACTTTTTTAAATAATTAAGTTGTAATAATCATAGTATAAAGTTCTTTTCAGTAGACTTTAAAATATTTATTTAAAATTTCTAGAACTATTAAAATATCCCTAATTTTAGACGATTTTGCTTAATTTCAAGTATATAAAACTTTTAAAGTCTACTTTTTAGTTACTTTTTTGGTATACTTTAAAATATTTCTTAATAATTTCTATAACAATTAAAATATCCCTAAATGTAGGCACTTTTAATTAATTAAGTACTTATTTTATATGGTACTAAACAAGTAGGGAAAACTTATTTAGTTGAAGAATTTGTAGAAAATAATTATTCATAGTTTATTCCATTAATTTTGAATTTGATGTTAATGCTAGAGCTATATTTTCAGGAAATTTAGATATTAAAACCATTTTAATGCAATTAACAACATATCAATCTACGTCTAATGAAGTTAAATCCCAAACAAAGATTAAAGCTACAAGCTTAAAAAAATTCTTGAAACAGAAAATCTAGATTATGGAATTATTTTATCTTTGGATAATGTCAATTGGACTAATCCAAAAATAAAGAATTTTCCATTATATATGATTCTGTTTTTAGTAGATGAATATAAAGTGTTTAAGTGAATTAATAAAGAAATTAAAGATTATTTATTATCTAAAAAGATACAAAATTGGTATATGAACTATTAAACTCACTATAAAAAAGTGCAATACAATATTAAAGGTCGCTTGAAAAAAGTGCAAATAATTATTGAAACTCCCTATAAAAAGATGCATATAAAGATTTAGATGTATTTAAAATTTATGTAAATGATACAGGTTTATTTATGGCACTTCTTGAAGAAGATACTGCTTTTCATATTTTAAATGGAGATTTAAAAATTTATAAAGGTGCAATCTATGAAAACATCATCGCAGATGCATTTCATAAATTAGGTAAGCTTTTATATTATTTTCATAAGCAAAGTGGATTAGAAATTGACTTTGTTACGAAATATCAAAATGAATTAACAGTTATTGAAGTACAACCTTAGAAATGGTAATGCTAAATCTTTAAAAGAAGTATTAACAAATAAAGCAAAATATGATGTTTGTAGTAACTTTAAACTAGCAAATACCAATGTAGAAACTACAAATGGTATCAATACTATTCCTTTATATATGGCATTTTTAATTAAATAACCACATTATTTTTTAGCATCAATTTATGAGGCTAAAAAGATGTTAAAAAGAAACAAGAAGTGTATAGTAAGAATACATCTTGAATAAGGAGAGATTTAAATGGAATTTTTTGAAACTGAAAGTGTCGAATTAAAGGAAAAATTAAATGATTCTTTTGCTAAAGAAGTTGTCGCTTTTTTAAATACCGATGGAGGTATTATTTATATTGGAGTTAAAGATGATGGAACTATCGTTGGTATTTCTAGTATTGATAAAGTTTTGCGCTCAATTTCCAATGTGCTTGTAGATTTAATTTCTCCTTCTTGTAAAGAATTTGTTCATCTTAGTTCTTTTGTTCATGAAGATAAAAACATTGTTAAAGTTGAAGTAAAAAAGGGGGATAAACTTTATTATCTTACCTCGAATGGGTTAAGTAAAACGGGATGTTTTGTTCGTATAGGAACAACTTCTAGATGTTTAGATAATGAAGAAATAATGGAAAGATATATTGCTACTTTAGAAATTCAAGAACCTAAGTTAATCATGCAAGAAAGTCATAGAGATGACTTAACTTTTGAAAAATTTAAAGGGTATTTATCTAGCAAGGGAATTCACATTAATGAAACGAATTTTTATAAAAACTTTCATCTTTTAGTAAATGGTAAATTTAATAAAATGGCAGAACTTCTCGCGGATGAAAATAATACTTCTATTAAAATAGCGATATTTAAAGGAAAAGATAAATCTCACTTCTATAAAAGAAATGAATATGGATTTACTTGCCTTTTAGTCGCACTAGAAAAAGTATTAAATTATTGTGATGCAATTAATGATACTTATGTGGATTTAAGTGTATCTCCACGAAAAGAAAAGAAGTTATTTAGTTATGAGGCCTTTAAAGAGGCATGGATTAATGCTTGTGTTCATAATAAGTGGATAGAAGGAACACCTCCGATGGTAAGTATATTTGATGATCGAATTGAAATTATTTCTCAAGGAGGGATTCCTAAAAAATTAACTAAAAAAGCCTTTTTAGAAGGAGAAAGTAAACCCGTGAATCCTGAACTTATGGATATCTTTTTAAAGTGTAATATCGTGGAAAGTTCAGGCCATGGTGTCCCTCTTGTCGTAAGGGAATATGGGAAAAAAGCATATAAATTTTCTCAAGATTCTATCACTGTAACTATTCCATTTGATAAAAATGGATTTGATTTAGAGGAAAAAGAAGAGACAAAAACGATGCTAAAAAATTATGGATATAATGAAATTATTAAAGCTCTCATTGAATTAATAAGGGAAGATCCAAGAATTTCTAAAGTTGAGATGGCAAAAATAATTGGCAAATCAAAAGCAACGATTGAAAGAGTATTGAAATCTACAGATATAATTCGTCATGTTGGTCCTAAAAAAGGAGGGCATTGGGAAATTCATTTATAAAGTTACTTTTCAATGGCATATTATGTATGAGTGTAAAAAAAGTTCCTATTTTTATTAACATTTGCCACATTTAAATTAATCATTAACGTTTTTTTACTTAGTTCAAAAATCACTTAATGCAAAATGTAGCGTATAAAGGTATAGATTTTATATTCTTTTCAAAACCAAAATTTTTGGTTGAAATACGTATAGCATAAGTAGGCTTATATTTTTCCATATAAATGGAAAGGCTTCTTGAACGAGTATTGTCACTAGATTTTACTTCAATGGGGATAATATCTTTACCAATTCTTGTTATGAAATCAATTTCTGCTTGATTGCCACTGGTCCAATAATAACACTTTAATCCATTGACAATCATTTGATTATTTACATAATTTTCTGTTAATCCACCTTTAAAATCAAAATAATCAGAATTTTCATAAACAATGTCATCAATTAAAAGATTTTGACTAGCAGAACAAAGTCCAACATCATTCATATAAAACTTAAAATCGGTTAAAGACTTATAAGCATTCAGGGGAATTTTAATCTGCTCTAATTTATAAAGTTGATTTGCTATTCCAGCTAGACAAAGCCATTGAATTGCATCTTCAAATTCACTAGCTCTTCCCCCACTTTTAATTAAAGCATACTTAAACTTTTTATTTTCTTTGGCAAGTTGAGTGCTGATATTTTTATATACACGTTTCGTTTTAGGAATTTCACTAGATTTATTATATTTTCCCATATCATCAAAATAAGCATCCAAAATAGATTGTTGCGAAATTTTGATAAGCTCATAATTTTTATTTTTTAAATACTCTTCCACGACCATAGGCATACCTCCAACATATAAATATTCTTTATATAGTTCTAGCGCTTGTTCATGAAATGGTAATGCAAGTGGTTTGTTAGATGCATAGCTTTCTTTGATTTCATCAATCAAAAATTGATTATTCGTGGCCATTAGAAATTCTTCAAAATCCATTGGATACAAATTCATGAATTGAACTTTTCCTACAGGAAAAGAATATTGCTCACGATAAACGGATACACCTAAAAGAGAACCCATAGCAATCACATGATATTGATTTGCTTCTTCACAAAAATATTTAAGTGAAGTTAATGCTTTAGGACACGCTTGAATTTCGTCAAAAATAATTAGTGTATGTTCAGGTAAAATCTCTTTCCTTTTGTAAAAGGAAATCTTTTTTATTATGTTTTGGGGTATTAAATCAGAAAAAAAGTCCGCAAGTCCTTTTTCTCTTTCAAAGTTACAATAAGCCACATTTGCATATTCTTTACCACCAAATAAATTTACAATATAAGTTTTCCCTACTTGTCTTGCTCCTTGTAAAATTAAGGGTTTTCTATCTTTTGCGTTTTTCCATGAAAGTAATTGATGATAAATTTTGCGTTCCATAAGTATCTCCTTGTCATTATAATACCATGTCATTATGTAAAAATCAAAAATTTAACACTTTTTGGCACATAACTTTTCACAAAAAATACACTTTTTGGCACTTAACTAAAAAATTGTTTCATTTAAAAATAAACTTTTGTAACTGAAAAGGTTAAAAAATGATTTTTTTCTACTCTAAATAAATTTCTTTTAATTTATCTATATCTACACGAAGAATATTGATTAAATAATTATCAAGACTAGTAAAGTGTTCCTCGATGGTTTTTAAAGCATGATTTAAATATTCTTCTTTTGCCATAAAGACATCTTTTAAAATTGGTAATAAACTATAATCTCCATCCGATTCTTTTAATACTACAGGAGATAATTCTTCTATTTTTAATTTCATCGCTTTATTTGTAAATAGATAATCTTTAATGCAATCTTCTTTTGATACTCCAAGAGCATACTCTAAAAAGAAAGCTCCTAGCCCTGTTCGATCTTTCCCTTGAGAACAATGAAATAAAAGCGAACCATCAAAGTCTGCTTCTAAAATTCTAAAAAAATCTTGATAGGCTTTGATTCCTTCTGGAGAGATAACAAGTTTTTTATAGGTGTCCATTAACATATTAAAACCACCCGTATCTTTATTTACTAATTCAAGCAAATTAGAATCACTTCGTTGGTCTTTCACATTTACCTGTTCTTTTTTAGGTAAAGCAGGTAAATTAAGATAATATACACCTTCTATTCTTAAATCAGCCTTTTTTTCAAATTCTCTTTCACTACGAAAATCGATTACTATTTCTAAATGATATCTTTTTAAAGTGGCTATATCTTTTTCTGTTAGTTTCATTAATGAACCTGAACGGAGAAGTTTTTTCTTTTTTATATGAAACCCATCACGAGTGATTAAACTTCCTAAATCTCTTGTATTATGGGTGGATTCTAAATGTATATTTCGCATAACTATTTTCCTATAATTTCTTTTGAATTTTTCCTAAACTTAGCTCAAAACGAGAAATTTTATCTTCAATAATCTTAATATATTTTAGATTAATCTTATCGCATTGTTCATCAATTTTTTGACTAGCATCGCGAATCGATTTTGAACTTTTTCTAATTTCTTCAATATCTTTTGCTAAAGTATCTAAAGGTTTATCTAAATATGTATTTTTAATGGCATTAAATTCTTCAATGAGGGCTTCTTTTTCTTTTAGCTCTAACATCTCTACTTCTTGACTTAGTAAAAGAGAAGCAAATCTTGTTGTAAGGGACGCTAGGATATTTAAAAAGACCATTAAATAAGCAGGACGAACAACATACATATCGTTATATTCTCTTACTTTAAAGATGGGTAAAACATTGGGTTTATCCATTTCTAAATTACTTACTAATAAAGCATATTTACAATTCTTTTTCATACGATTCTTATCTAATTGTTTATAATAATCAGCATTGCTTTTTTTATTGACAGAATCTGGATTTTCATCTTTCATATCCATACAAATAGAGGCTAATAATTCATCATCTTTATGTTCCTCACTTGCGTATATATTAAAGATATAATCTGCTTTAGAACCCTTCATTTCATCTTCATCTTTAATGACTTTATTATCTTTTATCCAAGTACAATTAAATAAGCCGTTTTGCATATACCCTAAGACTTCATTATTACACCAAGACTCTAAATCTTCGCCAGTTTGTTTCACATTTAAAGTAGCTTTAGCTCTTTGAAGTTGATTAATCATATCTTCTTTTTCTTTAATTTGTTGATTTAGTTCTTCTTTTTGGGAAGATAAAGCCTTTTCTTTTTCATTTTCAAATTCTAACTTTAAGATTTCTTGATCTTTTTCATAGTCATGAATTTTTTGCTCTAATGAAGCAATTTTATCTTTATATACATTTTCTACTTCGTATTGTTTGTTTTGTAATTGCACATTCATTTGATCCTTTAAATAGTTAAATTCTTGTTCTAATTTTTGATATTTTGCTTGATTTTCTAATTGTACTTTCTCAAGTTTAGCGTCTTTTTCTGATTTTATCATTTCTAATTCACTAGCTTTCGTAGCTTTTAAAATTTTACTTTCATTTTCTAAGTCTTGAATTTTAGCTAGATATTTCTTTTCAATTTCTTGTTCTTTAGATACTAAAGCAAGAGTTTGATCTTTTTTTAAAGATTCTATTTGATTAGCATATTGATCTTGAACTTGTTTTAATTTGGCTTCATAAACTTTATCTTTTCCTTTTTCAATTAAGTCATTTAAAAAAGATTCATCGACTTCCATGACTTCAGTTAAGTCGATTAAATCTCCTTTTAAGGCATCTTCTTGTAATTCTAAAAGATGTTTATCTTTAATTAATACTTTGACTTTTTTCATGATTACCTCCTAAAAATACGCATTTATTGGTTGTTTACTAATTTATTTTAGTGTAGCTTATTTTGCTTTTGGTGTATGACACCAAATACAAAGATCATCATCTCCATATTGATGATCGACTTTAGGAAGAATGGTCTTTTGATCTAAATCATCACATTCTGTACAACCTATGATTACATAACCATCTTCTTGACATGTTGGTTCTTTATAGTCTTTTTGAATTAAAGAATGATTTGTTCCATAATATATCCCATCAGAATTCTTTTCAAAATTAGAAGCATTTTGTACTTTATCTAGTCTTTCAATATGGTCTTTAACTAAATCAAGTTTTGTAACGATATGTAAATCATAATTTTCTTCATCTACATAATGCACAATATTGGCTTTATATAAGTCGATAGAATGATTTTCATCATTATAAATAAAGGTATAATCTTCATTGATTTTTAAAGAAAGATCTAATGTATACGTTTCTTTTTTTAGTAAATCAAATACCCCAATAGAGGTATAATGGATTCCACTTCCTGAAGAGGAAATAAAATATAAATAATGTCCTTGATTTCCTTGAACACGAATAAATTCCGTGACACCAAAACCCCCGAAGGCACCCCCTAGATGATAATAATCCCCTTGAAAGCATAGGAATGTTTCACTATCGAATCCCCCATTCCCTAAGGAAGAAAAGCGAAACATTAAAAAATCTCCATTATCATCAAAGTGTGTTGAAGAATCGATGACTTTAACATTATTTAATACATCTGGGGCATTCACTTTTAATTGTTCATAAAAGGGATATTCTTGTTGATGCGTGGATAAATATTTATCAAAAGAAGTTTTATTAATTTCTTGATCAATATATTCAATATAATGATGTTCACCAACTTCTTGTTTATCTAAAAAGCGTGAACCACAGGAAACAAGACAAAAAGAAGATAATAAGATCATTATCTTAGTTAGATTGTTATGAAAATGAATGTTTCTTTTTTTCATAATATCCCTCATTTCTTTCCTTAAAAATATTTTACCATACTTTAAATCGTTTTAATATCAAAATATTTTTTCAAAGAAAATGCATAATAAATGCAGGATAAATGAAAAATAAATGCAAAATAACGGAGCCTAAATTTAGGCATTTTTTAAAATTTAACCATTTTTATGCTTTTTCTATTTAAATTAAATATTACGCAATATAATTAAGCATAAATTCTATGGCACTCATAACAATAAATCCATGTTCATCTTTATAATGATGAATTGGTTTATTAACTACGATGATTTTAGGAATAGAATCTTTTAATAGTTTATATGCTCTTACCTCTCTTGAGGACACTTGTAGTTCATTTAAATCCGCGGTTACTTGAACATAGAATTCTTGATTTTCTTTATGAGCATAGAAATCAATTTCATTTGTTTTACGAATAGATTTTCCTTCTTTATTTTTTGTAATGGAATCAAAACTTCCAATATTAACTGTATATCCTTGGTAAAGTAATTCATTATATATCACATTTTCTAAAATATGTCCTTCGTCATTAAAAGCAAAGTTTAACCATGCGTTTCTCAATCCAGAATCCACAAAATAATACTTTCTAAGCGCACCGATTTCTTTCCTACCTTTTACATCATATCTTTTTGCTTCATTAAGAATAAAAGCATCTAAGAAATATTGAATATATGCATCAATTGTGCTTTTATCTATTTTTTCTTTTTTTACACTTAAATATGTATCCGCGATTTTTTTAGAGTTAATAAGTTCTCCAGTCGAGGAACTTAGAAAAGTGCATAATTCATTTAAGGATTCACTTTTCTTTAAGTCATGATGTTCAAGAATATCTTTAAAATAAGTTAATTCAAATAAACTTTTTAAATAAGAACGTTTATCTTCATCATGTTCTTCTAAAACACATAAAGGCATTCCTCCATATTGCATATAGGAATATAAAGTATCTAACGAAGAATTCCCCATATATTGAGAATATTCATAAAAAGATAAAGGACTTAAATGAATATTTATGGCCTTATCCCTAAATTCGGTGATGATATCCGTGGATAACATCTTTGAATTAGAGCCTGTAACGTATAAATCAATGTTTTTTTCTAAAGATAAACCTAAAATTACATCGACAAAAGAGATGATTTCTCTATCGTCTTTTTTTGCTAAAACATGGTTTCCATTAGTTAAAATTGGATTCACTATAGAAAATACTCTTTGAATCTCATCAATCATTACATAGACCATAGTTTTTTTTCTGGCAAAATTTCTTATATAAGCATCTAAGACTAAAGGATCACGATACATCGCATTTTGAATATCATCTAAATTAATAAACAAAATACTATTTTTCGATACTTTTTGACTTAAAAGATAATCCTTAAAAATATTACTTAAAAGATATGATTTACCACATCTACGAATTCCTGTGATGACTTTAGGAAAACCATTATGCATATTTTTAATTAATTCATTTAAATACCATTCTCTTTTTATCATCGTTTTCTCCTTTTTTGTAGAATTCTACACTTTTGTCGAATACAATATAGCATAATCTTGATGTAAAAACAATATTAAAAAATGTAGAATTCTACACTTTTGTCGAAAATAGTTTTTTTCTAATCTTGGATTAATAAATTTAAAAAAATAATTAAAATCTAAAACAAATCTACATGTATTATGTAAAGTTGTTTCTAAAAAAATATGTAAAGATTTAGGCTTCTATTCTATATTCTTTTGCGGCTTAGTACCTTATGATAATACTCTGCTGCTTCTTCTTTATTTTCAAATTCAAAGACGATTTTTGAACCAATTTGATGAATTGCCACGCCTGT
This sequence comes from uncultured Bacilli bacterium, assembly GCA_947626895.1. Taxonomy (GTDB): domain Bacteria; phylum Bacillota_I; class Bacilli_A; order RFN20; family CAG-449; genus CANRPC01. The sequence continues at coordinate 32,052 of CANQTY010000003.1, read as the reverse complement.
TTTATTATAAAATGATTCTACCCGTGGATCAGAAGAAGAACCACCTTTATATAAAGAAACTAAATGTTCAACTTCCCTTACTGATAGCTTTTGATCTAAGATAGTTTTTAAGAATTCATCTTGTTTTTCGCTAGATAATCCTACAAGCATTCTTGCTTGTCCATAAGAAAGATATTCTTCTTTTAAAGCTCTTCTTACATTGTCATTCAATTTTAAAATTCTTAATGTATTGGTGATTTGAGAAATAGATGAATCCATTAATTTAGCTAAATCTTTTCTTGAAATTTCATAATATTGTAAAATTGCTTCATAAACATATGCTTTATTTAAGATATTTTCATCGCTATATGTACGAAATCGTTGAGCGACAATTAACATCATAATTTCATCAGAGACATTCCGAATAATAACAGGAATATTCGCAAAATGGTTCTTTTTCGCTAAATAATATCTTTTAAATCCTGTTAAAACTTGGTATTTATTATTTACTTTTCTAACTAAAAGAGGATCCATTACTTCTTTTTCATTCATTTGAATTTCTAAAGGTGAAATCTGTTTTTTTCTAAAGAAATATTTAGAACATAAAGGATTCATTTCCACTTGTTCAATAGGAACATCAATGGAATATTCTTGACGCATTCTATTTTCTAATTCTTTTAATAGATTTGTATTACGATATTTATCAATCCATTCACTTAAGTGCATTTTCTGCTTCATAAGCTAAAATCTCCCTTGCTAAAGATAAATAGGCGAGTGAACCCGTCGAAGTTGGTCGATAAAAAGTTACAGGTATTCCTTCTTTTTGTGCTTCGACAATTGAATTATTTTTGGGTATTTGAGTGACAAAGGTCTTTTCTTTAAATAGTCCTCTTACTTCCATGGTGACTTCTGTAGATAGCTTTAATCTAGCATCATACATTGTCATAACAAAGCCTAAAATCGATAGTTTTTCATTATACATCTGTTGAACATTAGAAATAGTTCCTAAAATTTGTGCAACCCCCTCTAGGGCGAAATATTCACATTGCACAGGAATTAATACTTCATCAGCGGCGACAAGAGAACTAATTGATAAAAAGCCAAAAGAAGGGGGTGTATCAATTAAAATAAAATCATATTGATCAAGAACTTTATCTAATAAATTTTTTAAGATTTTAAAAGGTTCTCCATCATGAATTTTTGTTTCAACAATTGCTAAATTGACATTGCTAGGTAATATATCTAAATCTTTAAAAGAAGTTTTATGAATTGCTTCTTCAATCGCACAAGTATGCGCTAAGGCATCGACAAGAGTATATGGAAATAAGGTTGTATCAAGTCCTAATCCTCCAGCACAATTTCCTTGGGGATCCATATCGACAAGTAAAACTCGTTTACCATAATTTACAAAGGCCGCGGATAAGGAAATTGCCGAAGTTGTTTTTCCTACCCCACCTTTATGATTTGATACTGCAATAATTCTTCCCATACTACTTTCCCCCTTATAAAGGTTTCTTTTTAATTTGAGCAAATAAACGAGGATATTTTTCTTCGGTTTTTTTGTTTTTTAAATATAAAGCATTAATACGTACTTCTTTATTTGTTGGTAAGATAAATTTTTCTTCTTTTATTTTATTTACATGTAATAAATTCATCGCATTTTGTGCTTCTTTTTCTTCTTCATAAAGACGCGGTCCTTTTAAAGCGATTAATTTTCCTTGAACTTTTAATAAGGGAAGAGCTAATTCTAAAAGAATCGATAATTTCGCTACCGCGCGTGCTGAAACGACATCAAAAGATTCCCGATGTAGTTTAACATAATCTTCTGCGCGCATTGAAACCACTTCACAATTGATAAGTCCTAAAGAATCAATACATTCTTGTAAAAATAAGCTTCTTTTTCTCATCGGTTCAAGAAGAACAATATGAATTTTAGGATATAAAATAGCATATAATATTCCAGGAAAACCTGCTCCACTACCTAAATCTAATAAAAATAATGTATTATTTGGAATTAATTTTGCACTCATAAAGGAATCATAAAAATTTTTTTCTACCATTTCTTCACGTGTATCATTCGCCGTTAAATCCATGACTTTATTTTTTTCTTCAAGTAAAGAAAGATACTTCATCACTTGAAGTCTTTGGGTATCATTTAAAATGATTCCTTCATTTTTTAAAGAAGAAAAAAGCTCAATTAATAACATCATTTACCTCTTTTTACATGCATCAAAAGCACAGCAATATCCGCGGGATTTACTCCTGGAATTCGAGAAGCTTGTCCTAAAGAATGAGGATTTACTTTCGCTAGTTTTTGCCTAGCCTCAAGTGCTAATCCATTCATATGAAGATAATCTAAATCACTAGGTAAAGAAATTTCTTCCATCTTTTTAAGACGTTCTGCCTCTTGAATTTCTTTAGCAATATATCCTTCATATTTAATTTCTGTTTCTAATTGAAATAAAGCATTTTCATCTAAAGAAGAAAAATCAATATCTAAATAAGACATAATTTCTTTTAAATAAACACCTGGTCTTTTTAATAAGCTTGAAGCAGAAGAAGATATCTTAAGTCCAATGGAAGTTGTCTTTATTAAGAATTCATCTAAAGCTTTATTTTCTCCAAAATAATAATGCTCTAATGCATCTTTTAAACGTATAATATTTTCTTCTTTTTCTTTAAATTTTTGATACCGTTTTTCCGAAATGAGACCAATTTCATAGCCATAAGGAGTTAATCTACGATCTGCATTATCATGGCGCATTAAAAGACGATACTCAGCACGCGATGACATCAGACGATAAGGTTCTTCTGTTCCTTTACTTACTAAATCATCAATCATTACTCCAATATAAGCTTCATCTCTTCTTAAAATAAATGGGGTTTTATTTTCAATCCATCGAGAAGCATTAATTCCTGCCATTAAGCCAAGGCCTGCAGCTTCTTCATAACCTGAAGTTCCCACGATTTGACCTGCGCAAAATAAGCCATTCCATTTTTTCACCATTAATGTTGCATCAAGTTGTAAGGGTCTAATCGCATCATATTCAATGGCATAAGCATACTTTAAAAAGATGGCATCTTCTAATCCTGGTAAGGAATGCACCATTTCTTCTTGAACATTGGTAGGCATGGAAGTAGAAAATCCCTGTAAATAAATTGAATTCATCTTTAAAGATTCTGGCTCTAAAAATAATTGGTGACGAGGTTTATCTGCAAAACGCACAATTTTATCCTCGATTGAGGGACAATATCTAGGACCTACTCCATGTACCATTCCCCCATACATCGCGGATTCTTTTAAATGAGAACGAATAATTTCATGAGTTTTTTCTGTCGTATATGTTAAATAACAAACGACTTGATTCTCTATAGGTACACCATGGTCATTTTCATAAGAAAAAGTATAATTTCCTTTGGTTCCATATTGGGGTTCTAACTTTTCATAATGAATTGAACTATCTAAAATTCTCGGTGGAGTACCTGTCTTAAGTCTAAATAATTCAATTCCCATTTTTTCAAGATTTTTTGATAAACCTAACGATGGTTTTTGCTTATCTGGTCCACTTGAAGTAGAGGTATGACCAACTAAAACTTGTGCCTCCATATAAGTACCTGTAGTTAAAATAACAGCTTTAGAATGGATTTCTTGATCTTGTATTTTTACTCCATATATGGATTTTTCATCATGAAGTATATCATCTACCATACCTTCTTCAATGGTTAAATTTTCTGTTTCATATGCGATTTTTTTCATTGCAGAAGGATAGCCGATTTTATCCGCTTGAGCTCTTAAACAACGAACCCCAGGTCCTTTTCCTGTATTGAGCATTTTCATTTGTAAAGTAGCCATATCCGCGGCTTTTCCCATCATGCCTCCAAGAGCGTCAATTTCCCTTACAACAATCCCCTTAGCGCTTCCTCCAATGGAAGGATTACAAGGCATTTCTGCCATATGATTTTTATCCAAGGTCAAAAGAAGGGTTTTATGCCCTAGATGCGCGGAAGCAATGGCAGCTTCCATTCCTGCATGACCCGCGCCAACAACGATGATATCGTATTCTTTATCCACTTTAACCAACACTACCTTCCATATCCATTTTGATTAATTGATTGAGTTCTACAGCATATTCCATTGGTAATTCTTTCGCAAATGGTTCAATAAATCCCATAATAATCATTTGAGTTGCTTGTTTTTCACTTAAGCCTCGTGACATTAAATAGAATAATTGATCTTCGTTGATTTTTGATACCGTTGCTTCATGTTCTAGATAAGATGAATCATTATGTACTTCATTCGTGGGAATTGTATCTGAAGAAGAAATATCATCTAAAATTAACGTATCACATTCAACATGAGCTTTACTATTAAATGAATTAGGACCAATAGAAACTAAGCCACGATAATTTGCAATTCCTCCGCGCTTAACAACAGATTTAGAAATAATCGTAGAAGATGTATTTTCCCCAATATGAATCATTTTTGCTCCAGCATCTTGAATTTGTCCTTTTGTAGCTACGGCAATAGAAATACAATTTCCTTTAGCTCTATTGCCTTTTAAAACACAGCAAGGATATTTCATATTGACCATGGAGCCGATATTTCCATCAATCCATTCCATTAAGCCATCTTCCTCTACTAAGGCACGTTTAGTAACTAAATTTACGATATTATCAGACCAATTTTGGATGGTAGAATAACGGCATTTTGCTCCTTTTCCAACATAAATTTCCACTACCGCGGCATGTAAAGATTCTTTAGAATATGTCGGTGCAGTACAGCCTTCTACATAATGAACTTCTGCTCCATCATCAACGATGATTAAAGTCCTTTCAAATTGCCCACTTTTTTCATTGTTAATTCTAAAATAAGATTGTAAAGGTTTTTCTAATTTGACCCCTTTAGGTACGTAAATAAATGATCCTCCCGACCACACCGCACCATTAAGGGCAGCAAATTTATTATCATTATAAGAAACGATATGATTAAAATATTTTTTAAATAATTCTGGACAAGTTTTAAGTGCCATATCTGTAGATAAAAAGATTACTCCTTTTTCCTCTACTTCTTTAAGCATATTATGATAAACAACTTCGGATTCATATTGTGTAGAAACTCCAGCAAGATATTTTTGTTCCGCTTCAGGAATTCCTAAACGTTTAAAGGTTTCTTTTATCGTCTCAGGTACATCATCCCAATTTTTTTCTTCTTTTTCACTTGGACGAGTAAAATACGTATAAGAAGAAAAATCTAAATCGATTTTAGGCCCAAAAGAAGGAAGATGGTGCTTTATAAATTCATGATAAGAACGAAGACGAAATTCAAGCATCCAGCTTGGTTCGCCCTTTAGTTTAGAAATCTCTTTAATAATGTCTTCTGAAATGCCCTTGTCGGTTTTTTTAATAGAAACATCTTCGTTTTTAAAACCAAATTGGTATTCCTTATCTTTCAACATATCATCCATGTTTTTTATCTCCTTTAAGGATCTCTTCCATGCCATTCCATCCGATGGTTGCACATTTAATTCTTGCAGGTTGTCTAGAGGTGTTCATAAATACAACAGCTTCATCAAGTACATCTGCATCATAACTTTCTTCATGAATCATTTTTAAATATTCTTGTAAGATATAGTTTGCCTCTTTAACCGTTTTTCCTTTTAATAATTCACTCATTATAGAGGTCGATGCAGTAGAAATAGCACAACCAACGCCATGCCAAATCACATCGACCAAAACATCATTTTCAATCAATGCTTGGATATAAATTTTATCAATACACGAAGTAGAATCCATAAAAACTGTTTGGTAAGCAGGATTATCTGTTTCTTTTCTATTTCTTGGATTTGTGTAATGATCCATGATGATTTCTCTCATCATTTCATTCGTCAGCGAAAAATGCATCTAAAAAATTACCTCCATTTCTACAAGTTTCAATAAAAGTGTCAATCTCTTCTTTTGTATTATAAAAAGCAAGACTTGCCCGAACTGTACCATCGGTATTTAAAAAATCCGTGAGTATTTTTGCGCAATGTAAACCTGTTCTTACACAAATACCTTTGGCATTAAAATAACTTCCAGCATCTTGAGAAAAGACATCTTTTATATTAAAAGTGATAATTCCACTTTCACTATCTTCATTATATAAAATGACATTATCTAGCTTTTTTAATCCTTCGATAGCGTATTTTTTTAATTCTCTTTCTCTTTTATCGATATTTTCCATGCCAATTTCATTTAAATATTCTATCGCGGCTTTTAAGCCAATTACCCCTTCAATATTTGGTGTTCCTGCCTCAAATTTTAAAGGAGGAACTTGTAAAGAAACATTTCCACACATATCAAAACGAGTATTCATTCCCCCGCCTGAAAGTAAGGGATCCATCTTTTCTAACAATTCATATTTTCCATAGAGAACTCCTATTCCAGTTGGAGCGAGCATCTTATGCCCTGAAAAACATAAAAAATCACAATCAATTTCTTTTACATCAACTTTCATATGAGGAACACTTTGTGCTCCATCAAGAACAAAATATGCCCCATATTTATGGATTTCTTTAGCAAAAGAAGAGGCATCTAAAATATAACCTAAAACATTACTTACATGCGCTAAGGCGACAATTTTTGTATGCTCATTAAGGGATTTTTTTAAATTAGCAAGAGTTAATCGCCCTTTACTATCTAAAGGAATATATTTTATCGATACGTTTTTTTCTTGAGCAACATGAAACCATGGTAATACATTTGAAGCATGTTCTGCTTCAGAAAGTAAAATTTCATCTCCTTCATGAAGTTCTTTCATAAGACCATAGGCAATCATATTAAGTCCCATCGAAGTATTCGAAGTAAAAACAATTTCATTTTCACTTTTTGCATTGATAAAATTAGCCACTACTTTTCTTGTTTCTTCAAATTCAACGTCAACACGATGTGCGATATCATAATCTCCACGATGAGAATTTGCACAATAAGACGCATAATAATCATAAATAGCATCTAAAACTTTTTTCGGTTTTAAAGAAGTCGCAGCATTATCAAAATAAATCAAGGGTTTTCCTTGCATTTTTAAGCCTCTTAACATTGGAAAATCTTCACGAATCTTATCAATATCCATACTACATCCTTTCTAAGATGATGGATTCTACTTCTTTTTTTATCTCATCATCAAACATAAAAGGTAAAATTGGATTTAAATATCCTAACGTGATAATCTTTTTTGCTTCTTCTTCTTTTAAACCACGAGACATTAAATAGAATAAATGTTCTTCATTAATTCTGCCTTCCGCGGCAGCATGTGAAGCTAAAACATCATTTTCATCAATTTTTAATATAGGACTTGCGGAAGCATTACATTTTTTATCAAAAACCATGATTTTTGTAGCTTGTTTCGCTTTGGCTTTTTTTGCTCCTCTTTTAATATGCCCAATTCCAATAAAGGATAACGATGCTTCATCACGAATAACACCATAATTTTCCATGATACTTTCCGTGAGCGAAACTTCATGAGTAAAATTAATATCAAAAATTTTTTTCGCATCATTTCTTGCTAAAGAAGCTAAATGAAAAGAACCCATTGCTCCTTCCCCTTTTAAATAACAATGCATAATAGAGTGATAAGAAGAATAAGAAAAATCACCATATCCGACTTCCCAAGTCGCATTTTTCTCTATTTCTATTTCTCTATTTTCTTCATGTTCTGCATTTAAAATAAGAAAATTATGTTTTAAAGTTGCTCCCTCTTTTAAGATATATTTTCTTTGATTCGATGAAATTTCCTTTTCTAATAATTTAAGCGATACATGAGGATTTAAAATTAACGTAATATCTTCATTTATTAAAGGAAGAAAAAGAGGTTCATCAAAAGAAGATAAAACAGTTATTTTTATACCGTTTTCATCTTTTTCATGTTTTAAAGAAATATTTTCATCTAAAATAGATTTCATTTTTTACCTTCTTTATTTAATGATTCTTTTATTGCGCATGTCCCAATAGAGGTCGAATTCATATTCACTTCATCTTTTTTAATTTGAATACCTAATTCTTCTTGAATCCATTCATAACCCTCATGGTCAATTCGTTCAATTAAAGATGGATCTCCATCTAAAACGATCTTTCCATTAATCATAACCACCGCGCGAGTGGGGTGAATTAAATGATAAAGTCTAGCATAATGAGAGACGACTAAAAAGGCTCGACTTTCATCTTGCATTTCTTTAATTGCTTCACTAACCATCCCTAAAGCATCGACATCTAGACCAGAGTCAATCTCATCTAACATTGCTAAAGATGGTTTTAACAATAACATCTGTAGAATCTCGTTTCTTTTCTTTTCTCCACCTGAAAAACCTTCGTTTAAATAACGTGTTGCCATATCCATCGGAATCGACATCTTTTTTGAAGCATTTTCCATCTCTTTATAGAATTCAAATAATTTAATGGGAGTATCTCTATGTGCATTCATCGCTGCTTTTAAAAAGTCAATATTTACAACACCTGGGACTTCACTAGGATATTGCATAGCTAAGAATAAGCCTTTTTTAGAACGTTCATCGACTTTCATTTTAGAAACATTTTCTCCATCTAAAAGAATTGTTCCTTCGGTGATTTGATATTTAGGATGACCCATGATGACAGATAATAAAGTAGATTTACCATGACCATTCGGTCCTAGTAAAGCGATAGATTCTCCAGCATGAAGTGTTAAATTCACACCTTTTAAAATCTCTTTTCCTTCGACTGCAACATGCAAATTATTAATCGTTAATGTCTTCATAAAAGTCACCTCAAGCCTTATTATTCTACTCTAAATTTAAAGTGAGTACAATTTCAATCAATAAGTTTTTTGAATTCGTGAAACTTCATGAAACAAAAAGAGCAAAGATGATCTTTGCCCCTAAAACCCTTTATTAGCAGCCGCAGCCACAATTTCCGAACCATCCGCCGCAACCGACGATGACCAGAAGGATAAATAAGACGAGAATAATCGCAAATGTAGAGTTCGTATTCATCTAGATGCACCTCCTTTTAATAACATTGACAATAACAACCGATGATAGCAATTAGGATAAACAAAATGAGTATATAGGCAAAAAAGCTATTTCCACATCCACAAGATGAATTACCACAGCTATTAGACATAGGATTCATATAGTTTATTGACCTCCTTTGTTTTCACGATATACTATGTTGTTTCTTTTTTTTGGAACCTAAAATGATGAAAAAATAGATAAATCCGCCCAAAAGGGTGCCCAAAAAACGCCTATTTCGCGCGCGTGTGTATTAATAATTAAATAGAATTTAATTAAAGCGATTTTTTTCTTGAAAATACGTATTCTAATAAGTTAAAATAATCGTGCTATATTTTTTAGTTAGAGGAGGAATTCTTTATGAACAAAAAACATTATGTTGCTCTCTCTTGTGCAGCGCTTATGTCGCTAGTTTCTCTTGCGGGTTGTTCACAAAACACCACAGCTTTAGAAATCGATGGAGAGCAAGTTATCGTCAGTATTGAAAATGACGGTTCTAAAGAAACATATACAGCAAATGATTTATTCGGAAAATACCTATCTACAACTTCAGGTGCTTCCGCAGCGTTTGATGCCGTATACAATGTTTTAATCCGCAAGGGAGTACCTATTACTCAAGAAATTTCCAATGAAGTAGCTACTCAAGTCGCGGAAATTCAACAAGATGCAAATGATAATGCATCCACCAATGGCACTACATACAATGAAGAGCTTTCAAAATTATTAGAAAGTAATAATGCAGATGATTTATCAGACTTATCTAAAATTAAAGAATTGAATTTGCAAAAGTCTAAATTTGAAGATGACTATTATGAAAATCAAATCTTTGAAGGAACGATGACTGATTCTATTACTGCTTCTGAAAATGAAAATCAATTTTCTCAATATTATCTTTCTAAAGAATTTATTAAAAATGAAAATCCATATCATATTCGCCATATCTTAGTAAAGGTTAGCTCATCTGGTGATTCATTCTTACCCGCTGCTCAAACCATTTCCGCGGATGAAGCAAAGAAATTAGCCAACACCATTAAAGACTTAGCAAGTCCATCCATTACTTATGGTCAAGTTGCTCAATCTTATTCTGATGATGGTTCTGTTAGCTCCTTTGGTTCTTTAAATGAAATCATGGGTAGAACTACAGGTTATGTCGATGAATTTAAGTTTGGTGTCTTCCAATTTGATGCCTACCATAATGGAAACGTTACGGATGGCGCAGCAACACTTGGAATTCCTGAAAAAGTAAGAGTTTCTGATAATGATACGAATTCTGTAAATGCTAAAGATGTTATGGATAGCTGTGTAAAATACATTCCATATTCTGTCGCAGATCAATTATTACAATATGCAGAAACAACCAAAGATATTGATGGTGCCAATGTAAAAGATGGTAAAGAAACTTATTATCCAAGAAATATCTTATTTAATTACTATTTCAATAATCATGGTTTAAGTTTCATCGTTCGTGGTGAAGCAGAATCTGTCGTTAATAATGAAAACTTCAAACATTTTGATAATCTTTCTCAATCTAATGAGAAAAAAGATGACATCTTATGTGATGAAAATGGTAGACCAATTTTAGTTACTAGAGCTGGAACAGGAAGTGGTGATTCTGGTTATCAAGGTATTCACTTCATTTTGATTGAAAATTCTCCTCTCGTCAATGAAGAAAATCTTGGTAAAGAAGGATATACATATTCTGTTGAACAAGAATTAAAATATTATTCTATCAATGTTCCAAGAACCAATGCTGATATTTCGAAAGATAAACGTTATGTAACCTTCATCGATTCACAACGTGGTGATTATTCTGATCGTGCTGGTGAAATCGAATCCGCGATTAAATCTTATGATTCGAACATTCGCTTTAGATTCTATGAAAAAATCCAAGACGATTTAAAGAATCAAGGATATACCGTTAAATTAGATGATCGAATTGCAAATAGTATCAATACTTATATCTCTTCTACTCGTGCACAAAGTGCTTTATCTAGAAAAGATAATTATGAAGATAGTTGGGAAGCTTATTTACGTAAACTTATCACTCAAAAAGAATTTGAAGGAACAAAGATTGCGCTAAATAATATTAAGGAATTGAAATTTGATGCCAATTATCAGGATGCTAAATAGGAGGTAACATAGATGAAAAAGAGAAATTTACTTGCAGTCTTAGCTGCAGCTCTATTAGTTGGATGTTCCACAGAAATAGAAGCAAAACCAAATTATGTTAGTGATCCACTTGTTGATGTAAGTGGTAATTCTGGTGTTGAAGAAATCTATAATAATGAATTTACAGATCTCTATGATGCCTTAGTGGATGCTGGTTCTTCTAACTCCACGATTGTTGATCATCTCGTTAGCCAAATAGCAAAACGTGAAATTGGTGTTTCTTCTAGTGACCCAGAAAAAGCCGATTTAGATAAGTTAAGTTATCCTTCCTTAAATTCTGTTAAATTTTTAGGAGATGATTCAGAAGAAGAATTCCAAAAATTAATGGATGATTATATGGTCGATCTTGTCTATGGAGGAGGTTATACAAAAAATTCCTATTTCCAAGAAGAAAAATTTGCTCGTGAACAAAGAGATGCTTTATATACCGTATTAGACCACGATAATGAAGCCTTAAACGAAAACTTTGGTGAAGATTTATTACTCGTTCCAGATTTAACATTTGATGAATTATTCCCAGAAAATGGTAGAGAACGTTATAAAGATTACCGTTATAAAGTCGTCGCTCCTGTAATTTATAAAAGATTATTAACTGCAAAATATTTATATCAAAATAAATATAAAGTCTTAGGACGTGCCGCGGCAAGAAATGTAAGAATTGTCGAACTTGATAATTCTTCCATTAAAGATAAAACCGCTGCTATCCGTACAATTAATAACTATATTGGTGGCTTCTTATATGCTGAAACAAGTGGAGCAAATGATGCTGCTACTTATTTCCCAGGTACAGCCGATAGCGATGGACATTATAACTTCTCTGTTGATTCCATTGCTAATATTTGGAAAGGCGTTTGGGAAGATGATGAAGATCCTCAAGCCATCAAAGAAAAAGATTTTATTGATGGAACAAAAGAAGGAACTAAAACCAATATTTCTGGCGAAAAACTTTATACACGTGCTACCGCAATCGATGAGGATTTAGATAAGATTGCCACAAAATCAACCGATTTAGAAGGAAATGATTCCTATACTTTAAAAGAAGGTCTTGATTTAGATAATGCTACCATTACCGATACTCTTTCAAAATATACAGGTAGTTATGCTTATCCAGTAGACTGGGGTGTTACACTTGCAAAAAGAGAAATCTTAATTGATGATTTAGTCGAAGACGATTTCTTCGTTGAAAAGAATGGGTTAACTAATTTGCCATCTTCCATTCGTAGCAGACTCTTCTCTATGAATGTTGCTAATAACTTAGTCACCGTTGGTAAAACCACCTTCTTGATGCCTGAAAAGAAAATCAATCCAGGTTCTACAAGTGATGATGAAGGGGAAGAAACAACTAAGAACTTAGTTTGTACGGATACTGCTTCTTGTATTTCTCAAGCTGCAAATCTATATCATTATGATGCAGATTCCTCGCGTTACTTTGTCGTCTTAGTAGATCAATACGATTATTCTACTGCAGACCTCAGTGGAGGAGATCAAGATGGAACAGATACTGCGAAAAAAGCAAAAGCCATTGAAATTGCAAAGATTCTTGGTGAAAATAGTTCCTATCAACAAGATGCCTTAATTCATTACTTCAAAGAATATAATATCGCCTATCACGATGATGATTTCTATAGCTATTTAGAAACCACATATCCTGATATCTTTGAGGAAGACGAATAAAAATGAATAGGAGATTGCTTCTTGCAATCTCTTTTTATACGAAAGAGGTAAACTATGATACGTAGCGTTGATAATTGTTTATTTTGCAAAATTGTAAAGGGAGAAATTCCTTGCACCAAAGTGTATGAAGACGAAGATGTTTTAGCGTTTTTAGATATCTCTCAAACCACCATTGGACACACTTTAGTAATTCCCAAAGAACATTTTGATAATTTCTTATATGTTCCTAAAGATTTAGTTGGTAAGGTCTTTGCAGCAGCACAAAAAATCGCTCAGGCCTTAGTCGCAGGTTTAGGTGCAAAAGGGGTAAATATTTTAGTCAATACAAATGAAATTGCAGGTCAAACCATCATGCATTTTCATGTCCATGTGATTCCCCGTTATTCAAATGAGGATTCTATCCGTATTGATTTTATTCCTCGTGAAATTGGAAAGCTCAATCTTCCCAAGATTGCAAACGACATATCTATTAATTTAGAAAACCGCAAGTAATCAAATATATTCCTTTAGAGAAAACTACTAGTTCAATACCCTAGTAGTTTTTCTTATGGTTCTTTTGTAGAGAAATAATTTGAATTTTTTATTAAAGCGAAAAAACTTTATATATTTAAGGACTTTTTTCGATATAGAAGTAAAAAGTATTGTATTTATGAAAGTTTTTTGGCATCATATTTATAGATGGAGGCTTTTTATATGATTCTTAGACCTGACTATATGAATGAAATTAAAAAATTTATAGATGTTCCTTTAGTAAAAATATTATCTGGTGTCAGAAGATCAGGAAAATCTACCATTTTAAAAATGATTGAAAATGAACTAATTAATAACCAACATATCGATGAAAAATATATCATTACTAGAAGCTATTCTAAAATGCAATATGATAATATGTCCAATATAGAAATGTATGAAGATTTAATTAACTGTTTTTTAGATGACCATAAATATTATTTATTTTTAGATGAATTACAAGAAATTGAAGGATTTGAAAAAGTGATTAATGATCTTTTAGAAAATTATAATGTTGATATTTATGTAACAGGTTCTAATTCAAAACTGATGGCTAGTGAAATATCCACATATTTATCTGGTCGTTATGTTTCAATTCCCATATATACATTATCTTTCAAAGAATATTTATTATTTAAAAACAAAGAAAATGAAAACTTAAAAAATATGTTTGATGAATATTTACAATTTGGAGGATTCCCCTTAATTGGTATCAGTAATTTTGATACTGATACATGTTATCAAATTGTCGATGGTATTTATTCAACGGTGATTACAAGAGATATATCAAAGCGACATAAAATTAGAAATAAAGATTTATTTGATCGTGTTGTAAAATATGTTATTGAAAATGTAGGTAAAACATTTTCAGCAAATGCAATCGTCAAATTTTTAAAAAATGAAAAAAGAAACTTATCTTCTGAAACGATTTATAATTATCTTAAATGGTTAACAGATGCTTTTATAATCTATCCATGTAACCGTTATGATATTCAAGGAAAATCTATTTTAAAAACTCAAGAAAAATATTATTTATCCGATATCTCCCTTAAATATTCTAAATTATGTTTTGAAACATCTATGATTTCTTCAATGCTTGAAAATATTGTTTTTCTCGAACTTAAAAGAAGGGGATATGAAGTCTATATTGGTAAATATTATGATAAAGAAATAGATTTTATAGGAATTAGAAGAAATGAAAAAATATATGTTCAAGTATGTAAAGAAATACCTGAAACTTCAAATCGAGAAATAGCTAATCTAATGGAAATTAAAAATCATTATCATAAGTATGTAGTGACTAATGATGTTCTTTCTAAAGGAAATGAAAATGGAATTGAAATTATGTATATTGCTGATTTCTTATTAAAAGAAAACTATTAAAACAAAATGCATCATTTAAATCTATTTTTTCATTTTATAAAAAGCGATATTATTTAAAGCGATTAAACGTTGGGAAAATTCCCCTTCTTTTGTGCATTGAAGAGCTTTATTAATCATTGTAATTTTGGCATCAAAGTCATCGACAAAGTGCAAAACAAAGGCTTCGAGAGTCATAGGGCAAACAGGGGAACCAAATTCTTGCTCTCCATGATGAGAAAGAATCATATGCTCAAGATATAAAGGAATATCTGAATGGATATTTGCTTGATCAGCGATTTCTTTTATTTCCGCGGCCATGATAGAAATATGACCGAGTAACCTTCCTTCAGTAGTATATCTAGTAGCGATAGGTCCATTAAATTCAATGGTTTTTCCAACATCATGAAGAATCACGCCTGTTAATAATAAATCACGATCAATTTCTTTATGGATATTTTGAATTGCAGATGCTAAATCTAACATTTCTACTGTATGGCTTAATAATCCTGAAGCGTATTCATGGTGATTTTTTACCGCTGCGGGAAAAATAATAAAATCATTATAATGTCTTTCCATAACACGACGAATAATTTCTTTACAATCTTCATTTTGAATTTCAGCGATATAATTTTTTAATTTTCTTTCTAATTCTTCGGTTGGAATTGGGGATTCTAGGCAGAAACGCGTATAATCTACCGTGGATTGTATGACGGATTGCATCGAGGTGATACGAAGTTGAATAGAACCACGATAATCAATTACATCCCCGATAAAGTGTACGACAGTTCCTGGGACAGCAATCGCTAAATCATTCTCATTAATTTCCCATTTTTTTGCTTCAATAACGGAAGATTTATCTTGTAAAATTAAAGTTAAATAGGGGATTCCATTATTTGCGGTATTTCTTGTCGCCGTATTGATTAAAAGATCATTATCAATCTTATCTCCGACAACCCATTTGTTAATATATTTAATCATTTTTTTCTCCTTTCATCATCTTAACAATATCTTCATGTTTAAATCCTTTATTTCTAAGTTTTTTATAGATTTTTCCTTCATCTAAAGTAACTGTTTTGATTTTAACATACTCATTTAAAAGTTTCTCTTCTTCATCATCATTTTCTTCATTTGATGCGATTTTTTTAATCGTATCAAGAGCTAAATCAAAAGAATATCCATTGCGAATCAGTTCTTGAATAGCTCCTTCTTTTTGTTTTTCATGAGATAAATTTTTTCTTTTATTCCATGCAAGAAGCCCTTTTTGATAAGCTTTAGTTTCTTCATTACTAGATAAATCTATATGAAACTTATCAATATCAATCCCCTTGATTTTCAATTCTTGTTTGATTTTATTATTACCAATATTCTTTTTATTTCTCGATTCAATATAATTTAAGGCATATTCTTCATCATTAATTAATCCCATCTCTTTTAAAGAAGTGTTGATTTTATTGATTTCATGATATTTGATATCTTTTTTTTGTAGTCGAAGGCGCATTTCATATTCTGTATACATCTTTTTTGCTAAGATCTTTTTAGCATATTGCATTGCGTTATATATCGCTTCTTGCGCTACAATTTGTCGATATTCTTTCTCATCGATTTCTTTTCCTTCATATAAATAGAATTCAATATACGTATCTTCATGAATTTTTAAAGGTTCAAAATGAACAAAGGAAATGATAATATCTTTCTTTTTATGTTCAATTTTTTTAATTCTACCAACGCGAACGGATGGCACGATGATACACCTCCTTTACTGATTCATAGAAGATATCAACAGAATATTTTTGTACATGATCATGCCCATTTTTAGCAATTCTTGCCTTTTCTTCAGGACTCATTTCAATCACTCTTTTCAATAAATTATGGCATTCTTTTTCTGAATAGAAGAAAAATCCTGTTTTTCCATCAATAACTACATCATTTAAATTATCATCATATTGGCAGATGACTAAAAGTGAAGATGCCATTGCTTCAATAAAAGTTAACCCTTGAGTTTCTGAAGTCGATGCAGAAATATATAAGTCACATAAATTATAATAAAATGAAGTCATTTCATGGCTAACTTTGCCGACAAATTCTACATGATCTAATATGCCTAATTGCACACATAAATTTTCTAATTCCTCTTTTGCGGGCCCATCTCCCACGATTAAAAACTTCGTCTTTTTTGTAGGTTTATCTTTTAAAAACTCGGCATATTCTTTTAAACAGACATCAAGAGATTTTTCTTTTGCAATTCTTCCCACGGAAAGAAGTAAAAAAGTATCTTCATATCCGTGTTCTTTGCGGTATTCTATAAAATCTTCTTCTTTAAAAGGAGATTTATCATATTGCGCCATATCAATACCATTTGGAATCACATGGATATATTTTTGAATTCCATAAGAACGTAATGCTTTTTTGGTTTTTTCCGAAGTAGTAATAAATTCTGTTGAAGCATTTGCTAAAACTTTTGATAATCTTTTCACAAGAGATTTGGCTAACGGATCAAGTATTCCTTTCGTTACATAATAAGTATAATCTATATACATCGTATGATAAGTATAGACGATAGGAATATTAAATTGTTTAGCTAAAATTCGGGCAAAAATACCGATGGTTCCCTCGGTTTGAACATGAATGACATCTAAATGTAAGCTTTTAATGATATTAACAGCCTTGCGATTATAAATCCAACAAGCACGATAACCATAGAGTTTTTTTAATTCAATTCCAGGAATACGAATCACATTATCTTTAATCATTAAAGTTTTATCAAAAGGATTGGTAGTAATGACGTAAATATCATATCCGTGAGCTCTAAAGGCATCAAAAAGAGTCTTTGTAGAGGTCACTACACCATTGATTTCTGGAACATAAGCATCGACAAATAAACCAATCTTCATCATATTAAGACTCCTTTTTATCTTCATTATTTTCAAGATTTTCTTCTTTAATCTCATCTTCTTTTAATAAAATTTCTTCATTTGAATCAAATTGGGGTTGTAGTTCTTGCTTTAAATGCGCAAAGTGTTCTTCGACACTTTCTTCATCATCCATGACACTAGGTCGATATTTTTTACGACTCCTCTTTCCTTTTGTTTTATTATCCTGTGGAACTTCTTTTTCAATTAAATCGGATTGATTCATTTCAAAATGAAGTTCTTGAGTTAAAGATAAAACTTCGACATCTAAGAAAGCTTTTCTGTCGATTGCCATAGCTTCTTTCTTTGGTGATCCTCGATAGAAGATAAAAACTAATGCACCAAGAAATACCCCTAAGTAGAAAGTGAAGAATCTCCATAATAAATTGATAGAATTCACGTATTGAGGGGAACCTCCCATGAAGTTAGAAAACATAAATTGGAAGACAAGCTCTGCGCCGCCTGCCGCGCCTGGAATAGGAATCATCATCGTAATTAAGCTTAAAAAGTTCGACATACATAAAGCATCAAGATAAGATCCTGTTACTTCTGCATGAACAGCCATTCCCATCACATACGGATAAGAATTATAAACAATTACGTCTAAAAAGGCGATTAAAATGCTTAGTAATAAAATCTTCCAGTTTGTTAATAAACGTTTTAATTCAATACGAAATGTAGCCACTTTGGTATCGATTTCTTGAATTTTTCTTTGTGCTTTTTCTTCAGAATAAACATGAATCTTTTTTAAAAAGCCAATGACATTATGCACTACAAAATGATGCAATGGTTTAAAAAAGGCTAAAAAGAAAAGACCAAGTAATATAAACACATTAATCACAAATCCCAAGGCCGAAAGCATAATTAAATTAAAATCAATGCCTAAGATATTAATCGTTTGAGTAATTCCCATCATTTGGGCAAATCTTAAAGGAAATGTAATAGCGCTAAAAAGGACGGCGACGGTTTGACGAATGATAAATGCCATGAATAAAATCGAGGCCGCTTGAGAAACTCCAACACCTTGTTTTGTAAAAGTATAGGCTTGGACAAATTGACCTCCTGAAGAAGAAGGAGTAATTCCTGAAAAGAATTGACCAATCATATGATTAGCAATTCCTTGTCTTAATTTAAAATTTCGATTATAAAATCGTGTTAATGAGACAAGAAATAGACCATTTAGAATTAAAGAGACAAGAAATAAACCACATCCGATTAAAATAAAACGATAATCTGATGATGTAATTGTTTTCCAAATTTCTAAAGCATCATCTTTCAAGACAAAATACATTGCTATTCCTGAAAAGATAAGCAAAATCGAAATATATAAAATGTACTTTCTTGTCTGTTTATTCATTTTTTAACTTTAATTGATCTTTCTTAATTTAATTTATTTCCACATTTTTTGCAGTATTGAGCTTGCATTTCATTTGGGGTATTACAAGATGGACATATCTTTTTTGGGGTATTATCATTTACCACATGATTATTTTGAGGTACATCTTTTTTACTACCTTTCACAAGCAAAATAATTCCAGCGACGATGAAAAAAATGGTAATGGGTAATGTGATAAAAAATGCGACCATCAAATCTTCAAGTCTATTAATTAAATCATAAAAAATTCTTACATCACACCATCTTAGAATTGCGACAACTAAAACAATTATAGCAGCGACTGCTAGTAAAGAAATACCAATAATCTTCTTCTTTGACATAATAAATTCTCCTATTTTAATATCGAATGAACGTATTCTAATGAGGAAGCCATATCCTCTTTTTTAACTCCTTCAAAAATAAGGTAAGCATGTGGACATGATTTCTCCATTAAAGGTAACATGATGTCCCATCTCATTATACCTTTTCCTAGGCCTACTTGCACGAGTTTTCCTTGTTCAACAATAAAATCTTTTAAGTGAAAAATCACAATTTCATTTGGAAATAGCTCTAAGCATTCTTTTAAAATATCAACATGATTTTGATAATTATCGATAGATAAATAATTATATACATCGACAATAATCTTTAAATATCCATTATTAATATCATCGTATAATCTTCTTAATTGCTTAGGACAATACATGCAATGTCCATAGGCACCTTCTACCGCCATATAGGTCTTATTTTGAAAAGCCACTTTTAAGATATCACTAAAGATTGTTTTTACTTCATTATATGCGTCTTCTGTGCGATTTAAGGGATTATATGTCCATGAATCATCATTAAATGAACCTGTCTCTGTTCCTACAAATGGGCAATTAAAAATATGGGCAAAACGAAGATGATCTTTAAATTTTAAAACAAAATCGTTAACCTTTTTCTTGTCGCTATGAACAGGGTTAAAATAAGATCCTAAAAGCGCTACATCGAGATTTTGATCAAAAAATGGTTTAGCAAAAGATGTTAATAATTCATCATCCATTGTGTGAGCCATCCCTGATTGATTTTCAAAAGCTTTATTAATCACTAATTGAACTCCATCAAAGCCCATATCTTTAGCTTTTTTAGCTAAATCAACTGGATTTGATTTACCAAAATCATGTAATCGAACACCTATTTTCATATTCTTCACCTCTTTATTATTTTAATTTATTTTGCTTAAAAAAAGCAATGTTCATCACATTGCTTTGTAACTTTTATTAATACATGTCGTTTGGATTCATTGGAGGATTACTAGCCTTATCCTCTTTAATTTCACATACTCCTGCTTCAGTTGTGATAAATAAAGCAGAAATGGACGCGGCATTTAAAATCGCACTTCTTGCCACTTTAGTTGGATCAACAATGCCTTTTTCAAACATATCAACCCAGACACCTTCTTTGGCATCAAAGCCCATATTCTCTTTCATTCTTTTTTGTCGATCAACAATCATATCAGCTTCATAACCAGAGTTTTCTGCGATTTGTTTTAATGGGGATGATAGAGAATCAAGCACGATATTAATGCCTTTTTGAACATCATTATTTTGGGAACGTAAAGTTTTCTTTAATTCACGCTGAATTTCCATCAAAGCCGCGCCACCACCCGCGACAATACCTTCACTTACTGCAGCTTTCGTGGCATTTAAAGCATCTTCAATTCTTAATTTCTTTTCTTTTAATTCGCTTTCAGTAAGAGCACCTACACGGACAACTGCGACACCTGAGGAAAGTTTCGCTACTCTTTCTAAATATTTTTTCTTATCATATTCAGAAGTTGTATTTTCTGCTTGAGACTTTAATTCTTCAATACGAGCCTCTAGAGCTTCTTTTTCACCATAACCATCAATTAAGGTTGTGGAATCTTTTGTAATTGTAGCTTTCTTTACTCTACCTAAATCTTCAATGGTCAAATCTTTTAATTCCATAGAAAGATCTTTAGAATAGAATTTTGCTCCTGTCATAATGGCAATATCTTCAAGAATATTCTTTTGATTATCACCAAATTCTGGGGCTTTTGTCGCTACTACATTAAATGTTCCTCTTAGTTTATTGACGATTAAAGTCGAGGTAACTTCATTTTCTAAATCATCAGCGATAATTAATAAAGGTTTATGAGATTCTACCACCGCTTGAAGCATTGGTAATAAATCTTGAATATTTGTGATTTTTGCATCTGTTACTAAAACAAAAGCATCTTCCATTTCTGCGACCATTTTCTCACGATCAGAGACCATATATGGAGAAATATATCCTTTATTATATTGTAAGCCTTGAACAACTTCGAGTTCTGTATCAAAACCTTTGGATTCATCAACCGTTATGACTCCATCTTTTCCAACTTTATCCATGGCTTCTGCAATAATTTTACCAACCTCTAAAGAAGAAGATGAAATCGTTGCAACTGATTCAATATCAGCATTTGTTTCTACTTTATGAGATTTTTTTAATAAGGCAGAGGCTACTTCTTTTGAAGCAAGTTCAATACCCTCTCTTAAGAAGACGGGATTTGCGCCCTTTTCTGTTGCTTCTAAACCACGATGAATCATTGCTTGAGCTAAAACTGTTGCAGTTGTAGTTCCATCTCCTGCAAGATCATTTGTTTTATTTGCTACTTCATAGATGAGTTTTGCACCCATATTTTCAAACTTATCTTCTAATTCGATTTCTCGAGCGATAGTTACTCCATCATTTGTAATTAAAGGAGAACCATAACCCTTATCTAAAGCGACATTTCGTCCTTTAGGTCCTAAAGTTAAACGCACTGTATCAGCGAGTTTATCAACACCACGTAACATTGAATCACGGGCATCTTTTGCAAAGCGAATTTCTTTTGCCATAATATTTTTCCTCCTTATTCAACAATGGCTAAAATATCTTCAGCTTGAACTAAAAGATATTTCTTTTCATTTTCTTCATATTCTGTTGTAGAGTATTCGCGGTAAATAACTCTATCTCCTTTTTTTAAAGAAATAGGAACGATTTTTCCGTCTTTTTCTTTGCCCTCTCCAACGGCGACCACTGTAGCGACATGACTTTTTTTATTGTCATTCGTCGTGGTTAAAATAATACTACCAACTTTTTTTTCTGTTGGTTCTACTTCTAATAATACATAATCATTTAATGGTTTAATCATAATAAACCTCCTTTGAACATTTACCATTGTAGTCCTTTTTTTAGCAATGTCAACATTAGAGTGCTAAATTTATTATTTTCATTTTTAATCAATTTTAAAACGCTTTATTTATCGACATTTTTCGACAAAAAAAGACAAAAATTTATTTTGAATCTTTTTTCTTTTGAAAGTTATAGGCAATTTTTGCAATCATTTTATCAGAGACAAAGTGAGAAAAGAATTTACCACATTTCATTAAGAAAGTAGGAATAACGATTTTCTTTTTCTTTTTTAATCCTTGATAGATTTTTTTAGCAATATATTCACTAGAAACTGCATGACTTACAAAATGGACATTCGCGGTTTCTTGAAAACTAGTTTTAACTGGTCCTGGACATACTGCCATCAGATGGATTTTCGATTTTCTTTTCTTTTCTTCAACTTGAAGCGCTAAGGTTAAACGATATAGATAACTTTTTGAAGCGTAATATCCTGCCATTAAGGGCCCTGCATAAAAGGCAGCTACTGAACAAACATTTACAATACTACCTGCAATTTTTCTTTCATCAAAATCTTTTAAGAAAAGTTTTGTTAGTATTTGGGGAGCAATGATATTGGTTTTAATCATATTGATTTCTTTATCCATCGACGTGGAAATAAATTCCCCAAAAACTCCAAATCCTGCATTATTAATTAAACAGGTGATTTCATAAGGCTTTGTTTCAATAAAGAGTTTATGACATTCTTCTTCTTTACTTAAATCGTGAATAAAAATAGCTAAAACATGCTCTTTTAATTCTTCTTTTAGTGAAAGAAGAGCATCTTTATTTCTTCCTGTTAAAATTAAATCATATTGATTTGAAGCTAAAATTTTTGCAAGATCTTTTCCAATTCCTGATGATGCCCCAGTAATTAAAGCAACTTGTTTCATTTTGTTTATCCTAAATGTTTTAAAATTGTAGGAATGATTTCTTCCATTGTGATTTCTTCAAAAGTATTTTTTGCCTTCGGGGAATAAATAATAAATCCTTTGACTAAATAACATTTAATATTGGCCTTTAAGGCACATTCTCCATCTTCATAAGTATTATTTCCAAAGACGATAACTTCTTCTGGTTTTAGATTAAATTTATTTAAAATATCCAAAAAATACATAGGATTTGGTTTACAATAAGATGAATTTTCATAATACGAAACATATTTAAAATCTTCTTCTTTTAAGCCTAAAAATGACATTCTCGTGCTTTGCCCCGCGCGAGGGAAAATTGGATTTGTAGTTAAAAATGGAAGAAGATGATTTTCATAACAGAAAGAGACGATTTTTTTTGCTAAAGGATTCTCTTTACAGCACGCTTTTGCACCTTTAAATTCATTGACATAAAAATCATCAAAAATGACTTTATCATTTAAAGATTCTTTGCCGAATACAGAAGCAAAATAATCCCAAAAGACTTCTTCGTTCGTCTTTTTACCATCATTTTGATACATCAAATAAGTGCCTTTCCAAATGGTATCAATTAGTTTCTCACTATCATAACCATAGGGTTTAGCTTTTTTTGTTAATAAAGAAAAATAATATTTTGTAAATTCCTCTTCATTCAGGGGTAATAATGTTCCATCTAAATCAAAAAATATTGCCTTTAACATACCTTTCACTCATCCTTTGGATTTTGAAGAACATAGACGATTCCAAAACCTCCAGGACCCATATGAGTGCCAATTGTAGAACCAATGCCCATGATATTCTTCTCTTCAATAGAATATCCTTCTTTTCCCATTTTTTCTACAAATTTTCTTATATTTATATCTTTATCTGCATAGATTGGATAAATCGGATATTGATTATCAATCTTTTCATTTTTAATTAAATTCATCATTTTTCCAAAAGCCATATTTAGACCAATGGCTTTTCCTAAAATTTTAATTTTTCCATCATCAGTAAAAGTAAAAATAGGACGAAGTTTTAAGAGATTACCAAGTGTTGCAAGAGTAACAGAAATTCTTCCTCCAAGGGCAAGATATTTTAAGGTATCTAAGCAGGCAAATAGACGGATATGATGCTTAAATTCATCTAATTTTGGAACGATATCTTTAGGATCTAAACCAAGTTGAACATATTCTAAAGCTTTAAGCGCTAAGGTCTTTTCCGCTACTGAGGCACATAAAGAATCGACGATATAAATATGTTCGTATCCAACTTCTTCTTTTATTCTTAGAGCACTTTGGTAAGTTCCTGAAAAATTCGAGGAAATCAAAATGCAAAGCAAGGCATAATTATTTTCTTTAGCTTTTTCAAATTCTTCCCGAAATAATTCTGGTGAAGCTTGAGAGGTTTTAGGAACTTGACCTTCTTCAAGACGATGCCAAAATTCTTCATTAGACATATCAGAATATTCTTCACCATCAAATAAAACAGGTAAGTTAAACTTGATAAAACCATATTGTCTATATTCTTCTTCGCTTAAATCCGCGGCAGTATCTACCAAAATCTTTGTTTCCATAGCTCCTCCTTAAAAAATAAATTCTTAAAAAGCAATTTCAATTTAGCACGTAAAAACATAAATTTCAATAAGTCATATTCCATTTATTTTAGAATGTCTCTACAAATCGATTTTTTTCTCTACGGATAGTAGAATTGATAGTTTCGTATTAAAAAAATTAGTTTTTTTAAATGATTTAACAAATCTTTCTTAATTGACATTTTCTATGTTTTTTTGACTTTTTTTTATATTTAGAATAAAAGAAAATGAAAGATAATTTTATTTATCAAAAAAATGTTTTTTGATACGTTTTATATATTTGAGATTTTTAACCGATATCAAGAGCGACAATTTTATCTGAGAAGAAGAATTTACCAAAGATATATTTATCGCAAGCACTTTCTGTAAGAGTAATTACTCGATCATCATATACATCTAAATCTTCCATCATTGCTGGAGCTTTAATATAACCATAATAATCTTCTAGAAAATATACAGGCGCGCCATCTAAAGTATATTCAGATTTTGTGATTTCATTTTTATTATAAGCATAAAATACAGAATCTGCTAAACCATAAGATGTTGATAAAATCATATAATTATTTAAAATGCAGAATCCTTGAACCTTATCTCGAATTGAATACACCCTTAAAGGTTTTGTTAAATCATCTTTAGCATAGGCAGTAATAATTGCATAATGCATACCTTCTTTTGTTTTATATGGATGATCTGTTTGGTATTCTTTTCCATTATGGAATTCTCCGACATAGACATCGGTATCATCACAAAAAATAAAAGATGCCGCGTTATTTACATCATAACCATCTCCAATATCTACTTTCCTTTTAGGACTTGAATTAGATATATAGTTGATATCTATAACATGAACTTTGCTACCATTAGCGATGTATAAAGTATCACCAGTTGAGGCAATACCTCCTATATGACCAGTAAACTTTTTATCATCTCTAGTTAATTCAACATAATGAGAATTATTATTAAAATCAGTAACATAGATTCTTGAAGCACTTTTATCATTCATATATCCTGAAGTTAAGATACAATCATTTTCTTCATCATAAGTGATTCCTTGAGGAATAAATCCATCATTTAAACCTGGATTTAAACATAATTCTTGTCTTACACGATAATAACTATTGTAATAGACATATTTCATGGCATTTAATGAGCCAAAAAGTAATACAAAGATTCCACTTAACGCTAAGGGAATAATTAATAAGATACGACTAATAATTTTAATGGCTTTATGTTCTTTCATACATTTCCTCTTTTTGTTACTTTCTTAGGGTAGCAAATTTTTTTTAAAAAGTAAATAAATAAACCTATTAATAAGATGAAAGCAAGAAAGATTATAAGCCGATTTTAGGGATTTTTTAATTATTCCCAAATCTACAAATCTATGATAAAATAATTTTACGAGGTAATTATGAAATCCATTATTTATTATGTGAACCATTTTGGAAAGAAATCCCTTGAAGAATTTCCTTTTAATGAGGTGGATAGTTTGATTTTATGTCAAATATCCTATTTAAATCTTGATTCTCATGTTGGTCATCTAATTGATAAAAAAACTCCCATTGGATTTTATGAATTATTTAAAGAAGAAAATATTGCATCTTTAAGTAAAGATACTTTAGATGAAAAAAGAAATCGCAAATTATTAAAAGCTTTAGCTAAATCTAGTCGATATAAAGATATGAAAATTGGCTATTTTAGAGACCACATGATTGTTTCTAAAGTCCAACAATTTGCCGCGGTTTCCTTTATCTTCCCTTCTTTTATGTATGTCGCTTATCGAGGAACGGATACGACTTTATTAGGATGGAAAGAAGACTTTAATTTAGCTATATTTAATGAAATTCCCGCTCAAGAAGAAGCAGATCATTATTTAAGTGAAGTAGCAAAATTAAATAATTTACCTATCTATTTAGGTGGTCATTCTAAAGGTGGTAATTTAGCTTATTATGCTGCTTATACTGCTGGAGATTTACAAGATCGAATTATAAAGATTTATAACCATGATGGTCCTGGATTTTATCAAAGTATTTTTGAATCCCCATTATTTAAAAATATTCAAAGTAAGACCCATAAATCTGTTCCTCGTGATGATGTTGTTGGAGTTCTTTTAAATCATAGTGATGCGAATGCCATTGTTAAATGTAAAGGAATTAGTATTATTCAACATAGTCCTTTCTTTTGGAAAATTTCTAAAGAAGGAAAATTCCAACTTGTTAAACAAATGACCTCGCGTGCAGAAATCTTAGATATTACCTTAAAAGATATCCTTGCAAAAACAGATAAAGAAACTTTAATTCGTTTCTCTGATACTTTATTCCATGTATTAGGAATTGAAGAAAATGTCACCATGGATTGGATTATGAAAAATCCAATTAAATTTGCCCGTGGAGCATGGAAACGTTATAAAAAACTTAAAAAATCTGATAAAGCATTATTAAAAAGAATTCTTAAAAGATGTAGAACCTGTTGGATTAAATCTAAAAAGAAATATAAGCAAAGGAGTGAAGCAAAATGAAAAAGAAGATTATCGTATTAAGTGCCTTATTTTTACTATTGATGGGGTGTTCAAATAATAAAACACCTGATAATTCAGTAAATAATTCTAGTGAAAATACAATTGTAGATAGTAATTCACAGGAAAATAGCGAATCACCCATCAGTGGAATTGATGAAAATGTGGCTAAATATTATGAAAGTATTCAATTTAGTAAAACTGGAAAAGAATTAAAAACACAACTTTCTACACTCTTAGTAAAGCATAAAAACATTGGCTATAGTGCTTTATTGAATGCATTTAAAACAACCGATGTTAGAGAAGATGGTAAAGTTTACGATATGTATAGTTTAGCAGATTTCGAATTTGATGTAGATAAAGATCCTGGTACAGGTGGTACAAAAGAAGGAGAATATTATAATCGTGAACACTCCATCCCAAATTCTTGGTTTGGAGGAAAAAAGGCTGAATCTTCCCCCATGTATTCTGATTTATTTCATCTTTATCCTACGGACAAATATGTTAATAATGAACGAGGTAATTATCCATATGGTGAAACTAACGGACCTAAAAAATTTAACAACGGTAGCAAATTAGGTTCATGTACATTTTCAGGATATACTGGAACAGTATTTGAACCAATTGATGAATATAAGGGCGATTTTGCTAGAAGTTATTTCTATTTTGTTACATGTTATGAAAAAGAAAACATTACTCAAACATCAGAAGCAAAAGTTGTATTTGAAAAAGATGGAACTATTAGCACGTTAACGACATATGCTAAAAATCTTTTCTTAAAATGGTCAAAAAATGACCCAGTTTCCGAAAAAGAAATTAAGCGCAATAATGAAGTATATAAATACCAAAATAATCGCAATCCATTTATTGATATACCAGGACTTGAGGAATCTATTTTTGCTTAAGTTTTTCTTCAATCATTATTTTTAATTTATCTAGTAAAGACTCATATTTTTCATAAGGATGAGCCTTTCTTGTCTCTTTTAAAGAGCACTTTTTATCTTGTAAGCAGACAATGAGTGCTTCTTTTTTTAAAGGCATCAAGGGAGTTAAGGGAAACATATGACGTTTAATGATTTGCGCTTCAATATCATTAATTTCATAGTATTCTTTTGCCTTTTTAAAGGCGATTCTAGCGTGACGAAATCCATGTAATTTAGGATGAGATGGATCATGCCAATCATATAGATAAAAATCATGAAGTAATGCGCCACGAACTAAACTTTTTTTATCGATTTTTTTATTTTTACGTTCTGCACGAAGAAGACTTAAAAAAGAAACCATCACTACATGAGTAAATGTTGAGGTTTTTCCATGTTTAGTATAACTATGGAGCTTTTGATAGGGAATAGAAAAAAGAATATCACTCCCTAATTCTACCATTTCAAAAAACACTTGCTCTTCATCAATATCATTCTTTTTCATAGCGGTTTAATCCTTTGATAAAATGAAATAGTTCTTCTCTACTCTTTTCTAATTTTCTACGATTTTTAAAATAGTAGTGTTTCCCATTCGCGTGATTAAATGTATCCATTAATTGCTTTTTCCTTTTTCTTGTTCTTCCTTTAAATAAAATCCATTGTTTAAATTCTTTATCTAAACGATCTGGGCAAGGAAAAGATTCTCTTCTTTTTCCAGATTTGATTCTTTTTTTACACATTCTATAACAATAAAAGCGATTATAATTTAAATAAATAATGACATCGCATAAAGAAAATCTTTCCTTACATAAAGATAGATAACTTCCATCAATCACCCAATCTTGATGTTCATTTAAAAAAGAAGAAACAATTTGAACTTGTTCATCTTTAGAACGTTCTTTAAAATCGCCATAATATTTAACCGTGTCTAAATATAAAATAGGTAAAGAAAATTCATTAGCAATTTCTTTAGCTAAAGTTGATTTACCACTTCCTGAATGACCAATAATTTGTATACGCATGTTTACTCCGTGATTGATTTTAAACACATTTTTTGATATTTTCGATACTTTTTAAATTTATTTTCATAATATTCATATTCTTTTTCATCATAAAGATATTCTTTTTCATCACGAATACATTGTTTCGTTGCATCTTCTATAGAATTAAAATAATGAAGACCCACTAAAGAAAGAAGACCTGCACCAAAAGCACCTCCTTCTGAGGTATTAATAGTATAAATATTCACTCCTAAAACATTACTTAATAAAGAGATAAATGAAGTTGATTTACTTCCTCCACCTACAATACGGACATGATATGACTTAATATTAATCTTGGCTTTATTTAAGCAATCTTTTAAAGAAAATGCTACTCCTTCTAAAACAGCACGAGTCATATCTAAAGAAGATGTATTACTATCTAACCCATAAAAAAGACCGCGAATTCTAGGCTCGTAAAGAGGACTTCTTTCTCCTGATAAATAAGGTAAAAAGATGAGCTCATTTTTCGGTGTATTTAAAGCATTAGTAAAGATTTCATCATAATTTTTTGAATGTAAGATATCTTCAATCCACCATTTAAAAGATAAAGCACAAGATAAAGTAACTGCCATTTGATGATAGTTTTTATTTCCATCACAAAATAGATGAAGATTTCCTTTATTTACCTTAGGAAAACTTTTTAATGGGAAAAATAAAACCCCAGATGTTCCTAAAGAAATGGATAGGTGATGAGCATCAATCGTCCCTGTTCCTAAAGCATTCATCGCTTGATCTCCTCCTCCAACAAAGACTTTTAAAGATGGAGATAAATGAAGTGAGCTAGATACGCTATTTAAAGGCGTAGAAACATAATCACAACTTTCAAGAACATATGGAAGTTGTTTTTGACTAATACCAACTATATCTAGCATTTCTTTAGACCATTTCCGATTTTTAACGTCAAATAGTAATGTGCCAGATGCATCGCTAACATCACTAACAAATTTACCTGTCAAACGATAGATTAAATAGTCTTTAGGAAGCATGATTTTATGTATTTTAGCAAAGTTTTCCTTTTCTTTATTTTTTAAATATAAAAGCTTTGGTGCAGTAAATCCAACAAGAGCAATATTTCCCGTATGTTCCATTAAAAAATCTTTACCAATTACTTCATTTAAATATTTACATTCTTCACTTGTTCTTCCATCATTCCATAAAATACAAGGACGAATGACTTCATCATTTTCATCTAAAATCACTAATCCATGCATTTGCCCACTGAAGGAAATACCTTCAATTTTACTTAAATCTATTCTTTTTTCTAGATCTTTTAAACAAGAACAAAAGCCATTCCACCATAAAAGAGGATCCTGTTCACTATTTAAACCATCTTGAATAAAAGGATAAGAAGCACTACTAGAATATAAAATATTTCCTTTTGTATCTAATAAAAGAAGTTTAATTGAACTTGTACCTAAATCTACACCAAGTACCATTTTAATCTCCAAATAAGATATTGTTTAAAATCATTTCTAAATATTCTTGTCTTCCACTTTCTACGATAGGATTTTGAATATTTTTAGCATAATCATATAATTCTTCTAAAGTGATATTATTTTCATTAATTCTTTTTCCTATACCTTCTTTATAAGAAGCATATCTTTTCTCTACAAATTCATCAATTCTACCATCTTCAATGATTTTTTGTGCTTTTCTTAAGCCTAAGGCAAAGGTATCCATACCTGCAATATAGGAAAGAAGGATATCTTCATACGTATTACTTGCTCTTCTAGCTTTGGCATCAAAATTTAAGCCACCATTTTTAAAACCACCAGCTTTTAAAACTTCATACATACATAACGTAGCGTCATATACATTCGTGGGGAATTGATCCGTGTCCCATCCTAACAATAAATCACCTTGATTTGCATCAATAGAGCCAAAAAATCCTTCACTTCTTGCCACTCTTAATTCATGTTGGAATGTATGTCCTGCAAGTGTCGCGTGATTTGCTTCTATATTCATCTTAAAATCATCTTCTAGATGATATTTTCTTAAAAAAGAAATCACTGTAGAAACATCAAAATCATATTGATGTTTTGTAGGTTCTTTGGGTTTGGGTTCGATATAAAAATCTCCTTTAAATCCTTGCTTTCTAGCATAATCTCTAGCAAGTCTTAAAAGGGTAGCTAAATGATCTAATTCTAATCCCATATTGGTATTTAATAAGGTATCATAACCTTCTCTTCCTCCCCAGAAGACAATTCCTGAACCATTTAAAGCAATCGTTGCATCAATTACAGCTTTTACTTTTCCTGCAGCGATAGCAAAGACATCTGAAGATGGGCTTGTCGCCGCCCCACACATAAACTTTTTATCGCCAAAATTATTCGCAGTACCCCATAATAACTTAATACCTGTTTCTTCTTGTTTCTTTTTTAAATACTTAACCATTTCATTTAAATAGAAAGTACTTTCTTCAAGATCTTTTCCTTCAGGAGCGATATCTACATCGTGGAAACAATAATATTCAATACCTAATTTTTGCATTAAATCAAAGGCAAAATCGGCCTTCTTTTTAAATTTTTCAAGTCCATTACTTTGAAAAGATTTATCCATTGTGTCTCCACCGAACATATCTGTTCCAGAAGCATTAATTGTATGCCAATAACTCATAGCAAAACGAAGATGATCTTTCATTTTCTTACCGAATATTACTTCATCTTTGTTGTAATAGCGAAAAGCAAATACTTCTTTCGTATCTTTTCCTAAATAAGGGATATTTTTTATTTCTTCATATTTTTTCATCATGTTTTCCTCTTCTAAATCTTATTGTACTCGTATAGAAATAAAAATTCAAAAAAATTAGTCTTTTTAAACTCACTATGTTAATTATTAATCTAAGTGCAACAAATGTTAATGAAAAAAATTTTTTGCTGTTGCGAAAAGAGTTAAAACCT
>CANQTY010000002.1 GCA_947626895.1 uncultured Bacilli bacterium | reverse complement strand
CCCGAACACAGAAGTTAAGCACCGTTGCGGTGAAGGTAGCCCTAGGCAAGAATAGCAAGTTGCCAGGCTCTTTTTTTTACCAAAAAATATGAGGATTTATGAAATTTTAATTGATATGCTATTTGATTTATGATAAATTAACCTTGTTGTGACCTGATATAGGGGCATAACCGCCTTGAAGAGGTATCAAGAGAAATGAATTTCCACCTCAAAAGCGAGTCTATTCTATATAGGAGGTGCAAATATGTACGCAATCATTGAGACCGGCGGAAAGCAAATTCGTGTTGAAGTAGATAGCAAAGTTTTTATTGAAAAAATTCCTGCTGAAGTCGGAGAAGAAGTTACCTTTGATAAGGTCGTCATGGTCGGTGGAGAAAAGACCGTTTTTGGTACTCCATATGTCGAAGGTGCGAAAGTGGTGGCTAAAGTTGAAAAACAAGGAAAAGCCAAAAAGATTCTTGTCTTCAAATACAAATCTAAAGCCAACTATCGCCGTTTACAAGGTCATCGTCAACCTTATACTTCTGTAGTCATTACCGCGATTGAAGCTTAATTATGATCCAAGTAATGATTATTCACCAAGATGAGAATATTGTAGGATTAACTTGTGAAGGACATGCTCATTTTGACCAATATGGTAAAGATCTTGTATGTGCCGCGGTATCTGCTATTCTTACAGGTGGATTCAATGCTTTTCAAGAGGATGAAGTTGAATCAATACTCTTGGAAGAAGGAAAAGCAATGGTAAGAATTAAAAACGTTACTAGAGCTAAAATAATTCTAGAAACTATCCTTACTCAATTAGAAACAATTGAAAATGCTTATCCAAAAAATTTAAAAATTAAAAGATGAAAGAAGGTGCAAAATTATGAAATTTCTATTAAATCTTCAACTATTCGCTTCTAAAAAGGGAGTCGGTTCTACTAAAAATGGTCGTGATTCTGAGTCCAAACGTTTAGGTGCGAAAAAAGCAGATGGTCAATTTGCTACTGCGGGTTCCATTATTTACCGTCAACGTGGTACCAAAATCTATCCAGGTGTCAACACGATGCGTGGAGGAGATGATACAATTTTTGCAACATGCGATGGTATCGTAAGATACGAACGTGTTGGTAAAAGTCGTAAAAGAGCTTCTGTTTATCCAGTAGAAGCAAAATAACAAAAAATACCACTTGTTCAAGTGGTTTTTTTAAAGGAGAAGATAATGTTTATTGATCGAGCTAGAATAACTGTAAAATCTGGAAAAGGTGGCGATGGATGCATCGCTTTTCATCATGAAAAATATATCGAAAAAGGTGGCCCTTCTGGAGGAAATGGAGGAAAGGGTGGCTCGATTATTTTTCAAGCAGATAAAAGTCAATATACCCTAAATAACTATCGTTTTGGTAAAAAATTTACTGCGAAAGATGGGGGAAAAGGAATGGCTAAACACATGTATGGTAAAGGCGCGGAAGATGTCATTTTAAAAGTCCCTTTAGGTACTGTAATTCGTGATTTGAAAACAGGGGAAATTCTTTGTGATTTATCTAGTGATAAAGAAACCTATTTAGCCTGTAAAGGTGGACGTGGAGGAAAAGGGAATGCCTGTTTTGCTACATCTAGAAATCGTGCGCCTAGAATTGCTGAAAATGGCGAATTAGGCGAGGAAAAAGCTCTAGAATTAGAATTAAAACTTCTCGCAGATGTTGGCCTTGTTGGTTTACCAAGTGTAGGTAAATCGACAATTTTATCAATTGTCACCGCGGCAAAACCAGAAATTGCTGATTATCCATTTACCACATTAGTTCCTCAGCTTGGAGTATGTTATGTCGATGATGAAAATAGTTTTGTTTTAGCAGATCTTCCAGGATTAATTGAAGGAGCAAGTGTAGGAAAAGGCTTAGGTCTTACCTTTTTAAGGCATATTGAACGATGTAGAGTATTAGTCCATGTTTTAGATATGGAACATGATGATCCTTTAAATGATTATAAGATTATTTCAAACGAACTCGATAGCTATGGAGTGCATCTTCTTGAAAGACCAACTTTAATCGTCTGTAATAAGGTTGAAGATGATCTTACTAGAGAAAAATATGAGCTTATAAAAGCCTCTTTAGAGGATGAAACTCACCCAGTTTTAGCTATATCTGCCATTCTTCATGAAGGAATTAAAGAGATGTTATATAAGATTAGCGAGTTATTAAAGGACGCTCCATTCTTCCCAATTAATGAAACAGTTATTGATGCTTATAAAATCGTTGATGCACGTGAAGAAGCAAAATTTATCATCAAACACCCTGAAGATCATCACTTTGTGATTACTGGGGATTATATTGAAAATACTTATCATCGTATCAATTTAACAACCGATGAAGGAATTATGCTCTTATTAAGAGTTTTAAGAGAATTAAAAGTTGAAGAT
Organism: uncultured Bacilli bacterium; assembly: GCA_947626895.1. Taxonomy (GTDB): domain Bacteria; phylum Bacillota_I; class Bacilli_A; order RFN20; family CAG-449; genus CANRPC01. The sequence continues at coordinate 73,714 of CANQTY010000002.1, read as the reverse complement.
GAACTCGAAAAAATGGGTGCAAAAGACGGGGATTTAGTCACCCTTTGTGACTTCGAATTCACCTATTTTGCCTAATTTTAAAAAAAAGTTGTAAATAAAATAGTAAATCTATATAATAGTAGAAACATTTTGAAAGGAGTGTCTTTATGAAGAAGAAAAGCATGAAAATTTTTGCCGTCTCATTAGCGCTTGTAATGGGCTTAGTTGTGGCTTGTGATTCTAATTCTAACGCTGGAATCGATTATACAAGTGACCAAAATGAAACATGGGAAAAAGGCGAAGATAAAGTATATTTTGAAAGAAGATTATGGAATAAATCTGAAGGAAAAGAAGTTTTTACAGGAGATGATTCCAATCAATGGAAGTTTTCTAGAACTCTTCCTGTCTTTTCTTATGATGGAACCGTTTATTTTGATAAAAATGATGATTCAATTACTTCAGAAAAATTTAGTTCTAATCAACCATTGTCAATCGAATTAACCTGGTCTTTAAATGGAGGAATGACCAATGTTCCAACCAATATTAAAGATGGGGAATTCTTATTTGCTCTTGAAGCATTAGATGAACATGAAAATATTTTATCTTTTGTTCAATTTAAAGATAAAACAATGCTTCCTAAAGAAGGTGAAGTTGAAAAAACAGTATTCCATTTAAATAAAGAAAGAGCGAATGTTTCTTATATTCGTTTAAAATTATATCAATCTTATTATAAAAATTTCCGTGGCCTTAATGTTGGTATAGGACGTGTTAAAGTCTTTTCAGGAGAAAATACTCCAACAACTTTACCAGATGAGATTCAAGATGATTATGTATCTACAGTAAAATATACAGATTATCAAACAGAAACTCCTTCTGATCAAAGAAAAGCAGATGGCATTACTTTACAAGATCTTCGTAAAGAAGTTCACGATTTAACCACGACAGGAAATCAAAGAGTTTTAGTTGTTCCAGTAAAATTTGAAGATACTACTGAAGATTTCTTTGACTATTATGAGCCTGGTCTTGGTTTTGATGGTATGAGAAGAATCATTGAACAAGCTTACTTTGGCGCAGATGGAGAAAACGGTTGGGAATCTTTATCTTCATTTTATTATAAATCCTCTTATGGACAATTAAATATCACAGGAAAAGTCGCTCCATGGTATACATTTCCTGGGGATGGCGCGGATTTTTATAATCTAGCTGGAGGTACTGCTTCTGTTTATCGATTAGTTGATGATATCGCTTTATGGTATAAAGAAAACTTTGATGATTATCCTTCATTTGATAGTGATGATGATGGCTATTTTGATTGTATTCAATTAATCTACGCGCATGAAAACTGTATTGAACATTCATCCACTAGAGTCTGTCAAGATAATAAAAAATATCCTGAAGCTGGGGATTTATTCTGGTCATTTACTTGGAAAAGAAGTGGTGTTAAACCATTAAAAGGTTGGCCAAAACCATTTACTTTCTGTTGGATTTCTTATGATCATTTGTTAAATACCTTTAATAAAGAATATAAAGATAAAAATAATCATTTACTTGGTGATGCCCATACAATCATTCATGAATCTGGTCACGCTTTAGGTTTATTAGACTATTATTCTACTGGATATGATGGTTCTACTCCTGCGGGTGGTGTCGATATGATGGATAATAATATTGGAGACCATTGCGCCTATTCTAAATGGCAATATAACTGGGTTGCTCCAAAAGAACAAATCATCTATGATAGTAAAGATAGTAAGACACAAGAATATGAAATTACTTTAAAACCATTTGAAAGTTCTGGTGACTTTGTTATTGTTCCTGCCTATAGTAGAGATCAGTTACAAGAAGGAAAAGATCCTGGTAAATTAGATTCTCCTTTAAATGAATATTTAACAGTAGAATATTACACACCTACTGGTTTAAATGAACAAGATAGTAAATCCGAATATAGTCTAGAAGGTGGCTCTCGAGCTATGTCAGAAAGTGGCTTAAAAATCTTCCATGTTGACTCTAGACTCGGTTACCTTTCTGCGAATAATAGCACAGGTGAATATGTATTTAATGACTATCTTAAAGTCAATGCAAGTAAAGATATTTTAGGAAGTGTAAATAATAATACAATGATTACTTTCCCTCATCATAATGACGGAAAAGAAGAAAATTATGATGGATATAGAATGATCAGATGTTTATTTGCTCAAGAAATATATGAAAAACCTGCTTTAGGTGAGGAAATTATCGATCCTAATGATCAAGATAATAAAAAAACTATTAAGGGACATAGAACAGGAAATGCTGATTTATATGGAAGTCCTTCTTCTAAAACAAATGATTTTGGCATTACAAATCACCAAAATTTCACATTCAACAATAAATATGTAAATTGCTATAACATTGAAATTACAAATAAAACTGAACAAAGTATTACTTTAAAGTTCACTTATAAAGCTCCTGCTGTAGCAGCTTAAAAAAGTTTATTATAATCATTTTACTAGCTCCTTTATATATGTTTGATAGGTCGAGATTATCTCGACCTTTTCAAATGGATTTATAATCCTTTATTTCATATTTTAAAATTTGTATAATAAAAATTGAGGAAAGAAAAAACTATGTATTCGTATTTTTATGGTAAAATCATCGATATTGATGAAGAAGAAGTTGTTATAGATATTCATGATATTGGATATGCTTTTAAGTATATTCATAAAGAAGATTTTCGTCCTGGAACATTGATGAAAGTCTATTTATATCATGTTGTTCGAGAAGATGAAGAATTTTTAGTGGGCTTTACTTCTAAAGAAGAAAAAGATGTGTTTATTAAACTCATTTCGGTCAAAGGAATTGGTCCACGTACTGCAATTAATGCTTTAAGTGCTATTACAGTAGAATCTTTTTTACTAGCCATCGAATCTGGAGATGTTAAAAAACTTAAAAGTTTACCAGGAATTGGCGCAAAAGCAGCTTCTCAAATTATCTTAGATTTAAAAGGAAAATTAGTCCGTCCAGAACAAGCAGAAATATTAACTCCCGAACAGCAAGATGCTTTTGATGCTTTAAGAGCTTTGGGCTTTAAATCAAAAGAAATTCAAGAAGTATTAAAAAAATTACCTTCTGGATTAGCTCCAGAAGAAGTTATTCGTGAAAGCTTAAGGAGGTTAAATAAGTCATGAAAGATAATTTTATGAATCCTAGAGTGAATAAAAATGAAGAAAGTAGTTTAGATACGACCTTAAGACCTTTAACGTTAGATGAATATGTCGGACAAAATGAATTAAAAAATAACTTAAGAATCTATATAGGCGCGGCTAAAAAGAGAAATGAAACGTTAGATCATATGCTTTTATATGGGCCTCCTGGACTAGGAAAAACAACTTTAGCATATGTCGTAAGTCATGAAATGGAAGCAAAAATTAGATTAGTCAATGGTCCATCTATTGAAAAACCTGGCGATCTTGCTGCTATTTTATCAACACTAGGTCCTGGAGATATTTTATTTATTGATGAAATTCATCGTATTCCTCGGGTAGTTGAAGAAGTTTTATATCCAGCGATGGAAGATTTTATCATCAATATTGTTACAGGTCGAGATGAAGATGCAAAAACCTTTTCTCTTGCCTTACCTCCCTTTACTTTAATTGGTGCGACGACGAAACCTGGTGATTTATCTTCGCCTTTAAGAGACCGTTTTGGCATCGTGTCTCGTTTAGATTATTATTCAATTGAGGAATTAACTCAAATCGTTTTAAGAACCTCAAGAGTATTTGCTACACCCATAGATTTAGATGCTGCAAAAACCATTGCAGAGCGATCAAGATCTACGCCTAGAATTGCTAATCGTATTTATCGAAGAGTACGTGATTTTGCAAATTATCATGATTATGATCATATCGATTTAAACATCTGTGAAGAAAGTTTAAAGCAAATGAAAATCGACCCCATTGGCTTAGATGAGACAGATGTGAAATACTTAATGACACTTATGAAACGTTTTAATGGTGGTCCTGTAGGTCTTGAAACGCTTGCTAGCGCTATTGGAGAAGAAATTCGTAATTTAGAAGAAGTTTATGAACCATATCTTTTAAAACTTGGCTTTATTAATAAGACTTCTAGGGGTCGTATGGCAACAGAAAAAGCATATAAACATTTTAAAGTAGATTTATTTAATTTTTAGTTTCTTTTACAAAATTAACTCCTAGAACACTACCGAATATAAGAGCAAAAGTTTTTGATAATTCTAAAATAATAGGAGTACCAATGTGCAACGTATTGGAAATTAAAATGGTAAGAAGAAAATAGATTGTTCCAAGAATTAACCCATGTAGTAATCCGTGTCTTTTTTGCTTATGCGCAAAGATAAAGGCAAAAAAGAAAAAGAGTAGAACACTTAAAGAATAATTAATCTGCTCACCAAGTGTATATGAAATGATATGATTCATCGTTAAAACACTTATTAGAGCAATAAAAATTAAAGAAAGAATGAAAATAAAACCAAAGGAAATACTAAAATTGATTAAAGTTTTTTTCATAGATTCACCCTTATGAATTTATGAAAATGAAAGGAAAACTATGTCACTTTTAGATGCACTTTTTATTGGGGGTAAAACAATTTTTTGTTATTTTTTTCTGTTTATTGTTTTAAAAATTATGGGAAAAAGGGAAGTTGGAGAAATATCTACCTTTGATATGGTTGTATTTTTAGTCATGTCAGAATTATTTTCTTTATCTCTAAATGATGCAAAATCATCTTTATGGCATTCTATCTTACCGATTCTCATCATTATGGTTTTACAATTAATTACGGCCTTTTTATCTTTAAAGTTTAAAAAAATTAGAATCTATATGGAAGGGAAACCGACCTATCTTATTATCGATGGGAAAATAAGACAAGATGAATTAAAAAAGAATCGTTATAATCTAGATGATTTAATGATGCAACTAAGAAGTAAAGATATCCAATCAATTCAAGAAGTTGCTTTTGCTCTTCTAGAAGGAAATGGAAGTTTATCCATCATTAAAAAAGAACAGCAAATCATTGGCTATCCCGAGCCGATTATTGAAGATGGAAAAATCAATTTTGAAGCTTTAAAAAACATCAAGATGAGTCAAGAAGAATTGTATAAAGAAATTGCAAAAAGCGGTTATAAAGAAGTAAGTGAAATCTATTATGGAGAATATTTAAAAGATCATCATTTCTTTTTTCTTCCTTTTGAAGGCTCTAAAAATCAATAGCGAATTGATGATTACATCAATTGTACATGATGATAATGTTGCAAGTGCAACTGCAAAAACACCTATTCTTGGGGTTAAAATAAAGAGTAAAATAATTCTAACAATACTAGATATAATCGTCACTTTAAAGGCATTCGAGGATAATTTTAAAGCGTTCATTGTAATATTGATTGGTGTTTCTAAATAGTAAATAAAAAAAGGAAGTGCTAAAATTTTAATTTCATCTTTTCCATAGGTTGTATGATAAAAAATTTCTAAAAGATTCCCTCCAAAAAAGAAGAAGAAAAGTGAAAAAAATAAACCGATAATGCTACATAATAAAAGAATATTTTTTAAGATACTTTTAGCTTTCTGCAATTCATTATTTTCATAATAAGAAGATAAATGAGGTAATAAATAATTGGAAAGTGCAAGAGAAAAAAAGCCAGGAAGAAGTAATAAAGGCATCACATAGCTAGTTAAAATTCCATAATTGAAGGTCAAAGTGTTTCTATCGATATTTCCTATTAATATCGACATTATAATCATTGGTTCTAGACAATAAGTCAGAGACCCAACAATTCTAGATAACGTCATAGGAAGCGCTAGCGACATCATTTCTTTTCCTGTTTTTTTAAGCTCTAAATTGTCTTTTATCCATATTTTTTTATAGCGTTTTATATATTTCTTATTGGAAAACAAAAGTAAGAAAAGAATTTGAAAAATTTCTCCAATGGCTAAAGATAACACACATAAAGAGGCGTTTTTTGAAGTATCACTAGACATCAATAATTCGACAATAAATAGATTAAAAATCAAACGACTACCTTCCTCGAATAATTGACTAGAAGTCGTAAATAAAGTTTCTTTATTTCCTAAAAAATAGCCTTTAATGAGACTAGAATAACTGATAATTGGAATAAAATACATAAAGGAATCAATGATATAAATGGTATTTTCATTTTTAAATAGAGTAATAGCAATAAAATCACCGAAAAATAAAATTAGTAGGATTAAAATAAGTGAGAATAAAGAAACAAAAATAAAGGCAGTAATGAAGTATTTTTTGCTTTTTTTTGGATTGGAAGCAATTAAACATGATAAGACATTAGGTAAGGAAAAAGAGGAAAGAGTTATAATTAAAACCATCAAGGGATTAATTAAACCAAATAACGTCATGGATTCTAAAGATAATGAAGAAGTTAAAGCGATTTTTGATAGTAAAGAAAAGCCTTTAGAAATTAGGGAAACAAGTAAAATACTTAAAAAGGTTTTCCATAAATATTTTTTTGTCATTTTCTCTCTCCATTCTTGAAATGAGACTTGCTAAATGCTATATTGATAAGGCATATTGTATTTCTTCTTTATAAAGAAGAAAGAACAATCGATTTTTTCTTTCCATTTCCATTATAGAAAGAAGAAAATTAAAGTAGAACTAGGAGGATTATCCATGCGTCGGTTTTATGCGTTTCTGATTATGGCATTTTCTTTTATTGCAATTGTCATTTTTAATATACAAGGTCAATATTATTCATTCCGTTCTGGACTAGAATATTCTACGGGAACAGAAGTAACTTATAGAATTACTCCAAATGAAGATGAAGAAAACGATTTTTCCATTCAAGATGTCGCTGATATTTTTACATCACGACTCGAAGCTAGTGGAGCAAAAGATTATTATGTCTATACAGAAGAAGAATTAGAACCTACGATGGGTGGAGATGCATATTATCAAATCAAAGTTCGTTTAGCAGGCATGGAAAATTCTTTGACAAATATCTTAAGAAGTGTTGAAACTTATGGAGATATTTGGATTACAACGCATGATAATGATCGTACAGAAGAAGGCGATGATATTATAAGAGGCACCGCGAGTGTTAATTATGATGGTTCTGCAGCTTATATTGAAGTAGAAACCACGAATGATTTCCAAGAAGATGTGGGATCTAAACTTGATACGTATGTTGCTCCAAGTGAAGAAAATAGCGAAGAATCAGGCGATCGTCTTATCGTTTGGACAAATTATGTGGATAATGTAGATTCTTATGAAGAAGCGTGTAAAGGTATTACTCTTGAACAACAAAAAATGCAAGATAAAATCCTTTGTGTTCTTGAATCTAGTGCTTTTACAAGTGGTAGTGAAGGCACTGCTCCAAAATTAAAAATCGATAAAATAGGTTTTGTGACAAGTGGTGTTTCTACAAGTACGTTATATGCCGAATCAGCACATTCAGTAGAACGTTTATTAAATAGTCCAAAAGTTAATTTCTCCATCACTCGTCTACATGTTGATACCATTCCTGCTCAATATGGAAGTGATGCTTTACTTAAAGTATCTATTGCTGCGGTCGTAGCGTTTATTGTTGCTTCCGTCGTATTAATCTTTAAATATGGAGTTGGAGGCTTTATTGGTTCAGTATCCTTAATGCTTTCCTTATTCTTAATTACTGCAATTTATAATTTCTTTGGTTTAGCATTATCTCCATTCTATCTTGTAAGTTATGTAGTTGCTTTAGCAATTGGTGTAGTAATTATCACAGCATATCTAGAAAGATTAAAGAATGAATTATATAAAGGTAGAACTCCTACAAAAGCAAATAAAGAAGGATTTAAAAGATGTGTTTCTACCGCGGTGGATGCTAGTGTATTTACATTATTAACTTCAATTGTAATTGCCTTATTATCGCGTAATTCTATGATTAACTTTAGCTTATATTTAATTATTGCTTCCATAGTTAATATCTTCGTATGCTTATTTATTACGCGCTTATTACTCTATTGGTTCTGCAATTCAAAAGTTGCACAAAAGAAAGAATTATTCGCAGTGAAAGTTGATCGTATTCCTGATGTTAATAAAGAAGAATCACAAACTTACTTTGGGGAACATGAACATTATGATTCTACCAAACATCAAAAACGTAATTTCTTAATAAGTGGAATTTTAGCTCTTGTTTCTATTGCTTCGATTGTCTTATTCTCATTTGTATCTACAACATTTAGATATACGAATGAATTTGATAGTTATACAACAGTTCAAATCGTTGACCGCAACGGAGAAGAACATTTTGCTACAGAAGAAGCAGTGAAAAACTTCTATAAACAATTTAATTTAACTCCGAATGAAATTTCGATTTCCATTGAAACTGATCCAAATGATCTTGATGGAAAAGATCAATTATATTTCGTTAATGCTTCATTTAATTATTCTGTTTTAAATGATGAAAATGATGAAACTCGTGATCAAATTATTAACTATTTAAGCCAAAATTATGAATTAGAATTTAGTCCAGCAGCTTCAGAAGATGAAACTTATGATTCAATTTACTTCTTAACTGTTGTTCCTCAAGTGTCAGAATCTAATTTCAATAATGCTTTATTGCTTATCTTAGTAACCTCTATTTGCGCGGTAATTTACATTGTCATTCGTTATCGATATACATTTACTATCCCATCAATTGTTGTGACAATTTTAACGGTTTTAGTTACGACAGGAATCTTAGCTTTATCAAGAATTCCCGTTTCTAGTAATGTCGGTATTGCTCTTCTTGCAGGAGTCATTCTTACCACCTTACTTGAATTTATCCCATTAGTCCGCTACGGACAAATTGTTAAAGAATCAAAAAATAAAGTATTTACTTATGATGATCGAAAAGAAATCGCTACTCTAGCGCTTAAAAGATCAATTACTCCAATGTTAATTACTTATGGAGCAATCTTACTTGCTAGTTTAGCTTTATTACTAATCTCTCCAGGAGAAATGTATTCATTATATGTTATCTCTATGGGGTGCTTAAGTGTTGGATTATGTGCGATTTTAGGAATCTTTATTCCTTTATATCTCTTCTCAGAAAGACATCTTAAATTAACTTTCTTAAAGAAACTTGTTCCTCATCGATCCGATAAATCGAAGAAGAAAAAAGAAGAAAAAACTAGACGTATTTCAACAGAACCCGAAGAAAATATTGTTCCAGGTATTAATGATTAAATATTATAAAAGGTCGCTAGTCGACCTTTTTTAGGAGTAAATTATGAATTTTAAAAGTAAAGTAATGAATTATTTAAAAATTAATGAAGAAGATTTAATGAATTTAACCCTTCCTTTAAGCGAATTGACATATGGTAAACCTAGCGATTTTAAAGGCATGGACGAAGTGAGTAATATCATTATGGGTTCCATTAAAAAACATGAAAAAATCTATATTTTTGGTGATTATGATGCAGATGGAATCATGGCTACTTCAATTCTTTATCTAACACTAAAAAAACTTGGAAATATTCCAAGCTATTATATTCCTTCTCGAAGTATAGATGGATATGGGATACAATTAAAACATGCTCAAAATATCGTTAAAGATGGCTATAATCTATTGATTACCGTGGATAATGGAGTGAATCAAAAAGAAGCTTTAACCTATTTAAAAGAGCATGGAGTTAAAGTGATTATTACAGATCATCATGAATATAGTGAAGTTGCTCCACACGATGGATTCATTCATCCTTTTGAAAAAGAACAAAAAGAGGAACAATGTGGTGCTTTTGTTGCTTATATGCTATCATTGTCCTTATTAAAAAAAGAAGAGCCTCTTTTATTAACATATGCTGCACTTGCAACCATTTCTGATATGATGCCTTTAAAAGGGGCTAATCGAAACATTGTGCGTTTAGGTTTAAAATATATGAATGAAGATTTAACTCATCCTTTTCATTTATTATATAAAGGGGAAATTGATGAAGAAGTTATCGGTTTTCAAATTGCCCCAAGAATCAACGCCTACGGAAGAATGAATGAAGAGAGTAATAATTCTAAAATCATCTCCTTATTTATCGATACAAATTATGAAGAAAAAGAGCATATGGCCCATAAAATAGATATGCTTAATGAACAAAGAAAAGAATTATTAAAAAAGGCCGAAGTTGAGGTAATTATTAAAGAAAATTTAGGAGTCATTTTAATTCATCCTAATTTACAAGATGGTTTAATTGGCTTATTAGCTGCAAAATATATCTCTTTAAAACATAAACCTACGATGGCTTTAAATTTTAAAGATGGGGTTTATAAAGGAAGTATTCGCTCTTTAGAAGGGGCATCTATTGTTGACTTTTTCCCGATGGTTTCTCCTTATTTATTAACATCAGGAGGTCATGCTTTAGCGGGTGCTTTATCTTTTAAAGAAGAATATTTAGAAAAAATTTGTTTGGCTTTTGAAGAGTTTTTGAAAGTACACCCTTATCAAGAAAAGACTTTACAACCTATTTTAATCGAAAATAGCGATGTGACGGTGCTAAATTATGCATTTTTAAGAAGTTTAGCTCCTTTTGGTAAAGATTTTGAAGAACCTTTATTTGCTTTAAATATTCCTTTGAGTAAGTGTTTTGTTTTTAAAAATCATGTAAAAAGTTATATCAATATGGAATCTAGTTTAATAGGTTTTAATTTAAAAGACCAATTGAAAAGAGAAAATCTTTTCCTTGGTCATCTTAAAAAAGATACCTATAATAAGGGAAAAATCTTATTCCAGGCTAATGAAATTCTAGATTAAATAATTCTAAAAATTAAAGTAAATTCATACATTTCCTAAGGGTGATAGTATGATTAAAAAGACGATGGCAAAAAGAATTCTCTTCCTTTTTATCATCGTTTTAATTATGCTTTTTACTTTAGAAGGAAAACTTATTTATTCTACTTTATTTTTACATCAAGAAATTCTTTCTTTAGCAGATGATCAACATATGCGCTCTTTTCCATTAAAAGCCCCGCGTGGGTTAATTTACGATCGAAATCTTTCCGTTTTAGCGGAAAATTCTCCTTGCTTAAGTCTATATGCAATTCCTTATCAAGTAAAAGATAAAGAAAAAACGGCAAATTTATTAGCAAATATATTAAATGTTAAAGAAGATTTTATTTTAGAACGATTAAATCAAAGAAGTTCTATGGTTCATTTTTCAACATATGGTATGAAATTAGATTATGAAACTTCTTTGAAAATTGAACATCTTTACCTAGAGGGCATTTATTTAGTCTCTGATTATCAAAGAATATATCCCTATAAAACCTATTTAGCCCCTTTACTTGGATTTGTAGGTAGTGATAATCAGGGTTTAGCAGGTTTAGAAAGCAAATACGAAAACTATTTAAAAGGAAAAAAAGGATATTTAAATTATTATACTGACGCGAAGGGTGGATTATTTAAAGAAATGGAAAGTGAAATTATTAATCCTATGGAAGGTATATCTTTATCTTTAACACTCGATTTAGGCTTACAAAATATTTTAGAAAGAGAACTTGAATATGCTTATGATACTTATGAAGCAGAAGAAACATCAGGAATTATTATAGATCCTAGAAATGGCGAAATTTTAGCAATTGCCAATCGTCCTACTTATGATAATAATGAATATCAAAAATATGATCCTTCTATATATAATAAATTACTTCCAATCAATAATTCTTTTGAACCTGGTTCAACATTTAAGGCCATGACCTTTGCCGCGGCTATTGAAGAAAAGAAAATCGATATGCTTAGCGATACATATTATGATAAAGGCTATGAAGTTGTATCTGGAACAAGGATTTCTTCTTGGAAAAAAGGAGGACATGGATTACAAACTTTTCTTGAGGTTTTGGAAAACTCATCAAATCCAGGTTTTGTAGAAATTGCGCGTCGACTTGGAAAAGATAAACTTTATGAATATGTACAAAAGTTTGGCTTTTTAGATAAGACAGGAATTGATATTTCTGGAGAAAATAAGGGACTATTTTTTAGCTATGATAAATTTAATGAATTAGAGCAGGCAACAACTGCCTTTGGACAAGGTATTAGTGTTACCGCGATTCAACTTGTAAGTGCATTTTCTTCTTTAATTAATGGAGGAATATTATATCGCCCTCATGTCGTAAAAGCTCTCATTTCTCCAGGACTTAAAGAGGTTATTGAAGAGAAAAAACCTGAAGCAATAAGAAGAGTCGTTTCTAAAGAAACATCCGATAAAATGCGTTATGCATTAGAATGTGTAGTTTCTAAAGGAACAGGAAGAAAAGCATATGTTGAGGGTTATCGAGTAGGAGGAAAAACAGGAACCTCTCAACTTGCTTATGATGGAAATTATGTGGATGGAAAATATCTTTTGTCCTTTATTGCTGGTGCTCCAATGAATGATCCACGTTTAGTTTGTTATGTTTCAATTAAAAATGCTAAACACACTGTTCAATATGGAGGAACAACTGTTGGTCCTATTATTTCAAGAATCATTCACGATTCATTAAGTTATTTAAATGTTCCTCATCAGGACGGAGGAGTGGAACGTATTTACACTTGGATGGATCAAAAAGTATATCCAGTTGAAAATTATATTGGAAAAAATAAAAAAGAGATAAAATCAAGCCATTTTACATTTGTTTTTAAAGGAAATGGAAATAAAGTGATTGATCAAATTCCACGTGTTGGAACGCTACTTGAAGAAAATTCATGTATTTTAATTGAGTTAGGTGAACAAGATGAACTCAAATCAAATTAATAAAAAATTTCCTTTTCATCTACCAAAAAATCATAAGATTCGATATCCTTCTTTTACATTAAATAATAAAACCGATTTATTATTTATTTTAAAAGGAAAGCAAAATAAAGATGAATTAATAAAAAATGCTTTAAATAGGGAAATTTTAATCATCAGTGATATAAAGAAAAAGGGCATAATTTATTGTAAAGATTTAAAACAATATATCACACCTTTTTTCTTATATTTTAATCATATTCAAGATAATGATTTTATTTATATAGCCATTACGGGAACATCGATGAAATCTAGTCTTGCAAAACTTCTTTTTGATATATTTAATTTACTTGATGAAAAGGTATATCTAATTTCCTCTTCTTTCAAAGGAAAAAATATTTATCATAGTAAGCTTACAACACCCTGGGGAAACGAATTTGCTTTGGCTTTAAAAAGAGCCAAAAGAAAAAAGATACGTTATGTGATTTTTGAAGCAAGTTCGATTGGAATTGCAACATTTCGCTTGAATGGCATTATTCCTAATGTGATTTTTTTAACTAATTTAAAAGAAGATCATCTTGATTTTCATAAAACGCTTAAAAAATATCATGAAACAAAAATTTCTTATATGAAATTAGCAAAAAAGATTTTTATGAGAAAAGATATTCCTTATGCATTTGAAAATAAAAATGTTTGCTATGTAGAAAAAAATCAAATTGTGCAAATGGGGTTAAAAAGTAAGGTCATAGTTGATAAAAAAGAATATGATTTACCTCATATTTTACCCATTGAAACACCCATTTTTGATTTTATCTTTACATATTTTAAAGATAAAATTGATCAAATTCCTTTTAATAAAATCTTTTATCCAAAAGGAAGATTAGAAATATTGAATGAAGATCCTTTAGTGATGATGGATTATGCACATAGCGAAGATGCATTTTTATCTACTGTTTCTTACTTTTCTAGTCTTGTAAAGCATAGCATTGCTGTTTTTGGCGCGGGAGGAAATCGCGAAAAACAAAAACGCTTTGCTTATGGACGTATTGTTAAAGAATATTGTGATTTCGGAATTGTTACAGAAGATAATTCTCGAGATGAAGAATTTAAAGATATTGCAAGTGATATTATCAAAATAGATCCTTCATTTTTTATTGTGATTGAAGAAAGAAAATCCGCTATAAAAAAGGCCTTTAGTTTATTAAAAAAGGGAGATGGGGTGATTTTTTTAGGAAAAGGAAATGAAGAAAGCATAATTAAAAAAGGAAAAATATATCCTTATAATGAACGAAAAGAAATTTTAAAGAATTTAAAAGTATATTTAAAAAGGACGGGTGCATAAATGTTTTATTTTTTAAATTTTGAAAGCAAAATGATTCTTGTTTTAATTTTTGGAATGTTATTTTCCTATTTATTAACAAAATTATGGATTTATCTAGAACATCAAAAGGGAATACATCAATTTGTTCGAGAAGAAATGGTAGATAAATCCATCAAAGAAAAAACCCCAACAATGGGAGGAGTCCCTTTATTTTTAGCGACTAATTTAGCTTTACTTGTTGTTGATCCTTTTTTATTTAAAGATGATCATTTTCGCTTATTATTTTTCTTTTCTATCCCCTTTTTATGTATTGGTTTAATTGATGATTTACTTAAGATTATTAAAAAGAATGCAAACGGAATATCCCCTTTAACTCGTGTTATTTTAGAAATATTAATTATCTTTTTATTCTTATATTTTTCCTCTTATCAACTACCTAGTGAATGGGTATTTCATTTTCCTAATACGATTTTATATTTAGGTGGATTTTTCCTATTTATAAGTACATTTATTATCTTAGGAAGTATAAATGCAGTTAATTTATCTGATGGAATGGATGGGTTGTTAGGATTTTTATATTTATTTTCTTTACTGCCTTTTATTATTGCTAGTTTACTAAAAAAAGAATGGGGAATTTCTTTATATCTATTAGCGCTTTATGGCTCTATTTTTTCCTTTTTAAGATTTAATATGCATCCTGCAAAAATCTTTATGGGAGATGTTGGCTCTTTATATTTAGGTTCTATTTTTGCTTTTGTAGCGTATTTACTGCATTTAGAATATATCATTCCTATCGCTGGATTTTTATTTATGATTGAAGCAATTTCCGTCATTTTACAGGTATTCTTTTTTAAACTGAAAAAGAAAAGAATCTTTTTAATGACACCGATTCACCATCACTTTGAGCTCAAAGGAGTGAAAGAATGGAAAGTAGTGATGGTATTTGCTCTAATTGGGTTTATTATGAGTGTTATTTCCATTCTTCTAGTCCTATGAATATCTTACTTCTTGGTTATGGTAAGTCATCTTTAGCAATTGAAAAATATTTCAAAAATCATGCACATATCGATATTATTCATGACGAAAATGAAATAGATAAACTATATAAACTTGAGCCAATTTATGATTATGTATTTCGTTCACCTGGAATAAAAGCTTCTTCAAAACTCGTTGAATTTAGCCGTATTTTAGGAAAATGTTTTACTAATGAATTATCTTATGTTTGTAAAATATTTACTAATCCAATTAAAATTGTCGTTACAGGTAGCAATGGAAAAACTAGTTTAGTAACGATGATTAATTATTTACTAACAAAATACGCACCTTCTTTTTTAGGGGGAAATATTGGGATTACTTTACTAGATAAGGAAGAAGAAATTGCTAAATCTAGATATTTAATAATAGAAGCATCTTCTTTCCAATTGGAAGAATTTTCTTCATCTATAGATGTAGGGATTATAAAGAATTTAAAACCAAATCATTTAGATCATGTTTTAAATGAAGAATATTATTTTAATTCCAAAAAGCGTCTAAAACTATTTTCATCTTATTTTATTGAAGGAGAAAAGTTAAAAAAGGAATATAAGAATTATGCACTTGTTGAACTAAAAAAAGCTTACCCAAGTTTTCCTTTTGAACAACTAAAACATTTTGATGAATCTTATTTAGAAAACATCATTATTTGTTTAAAACTTATTCATTATTTAAAGTTAGATGAAAAAGTTATTTATCCTTATATTAGCAATATTCCAGATGTTCCTCATCGAAGAGAAGTAATTTTAAGAAAAAATCAAATGACTTTCATTGATGATGGGAAATCCTCGACATCTGATTCTACAAAATATGCTTTTGAACAAATTAAAAACAAAAGAACGCTTATTTTAGGTGGAATTCATAAATCAAATCCCTTTCATCTAACTTTAAAAAAAGATGATATTATTTATATTTATGGAAAAGATAGAGAAAAAATATTTTCAGAAATTCATGCAGGAATTTTAGTAAATACATTAAAAGAAGCACTTAATTTAATTACTTATGACGAAAATCGAACGGTTTTATTTTCTCCAGGGTGTGCTTCTTTTGATCAATATGATGGTTATGAATCTCGTTGTAAAGAATTTAAAGAATGGGTGAATACATGGATAAAATAAATCAATATAAGAAAAATGCGATGATTATTACATTTATTATTTTAGCTATTGGAGTATTTATGGTTTATGATGCCTCTTATATTTGGAGTGAATTTAAATATGGGGATCGTTTTTATTACTTAAAAAGGCAAATGATATTTGCTCTTATTGGAATTATTTTATTTTTTATTGGTAAAAAAATATCTCTTTCTTTTTTGAAAAAGCATATCAATTTATTATTACTTATTTCTTTTTTGATGCTTGGAATGGTTTTAATTCCTCATGTAGGTCTTATTCGTGGAGGAAGTTCATCTTGGCTTGGTGTAGGACCTATAAGTATTCAACCTAGTGAACTATTTAAAATCAGCTTAATCTTATATTTTGCAAAATTTTTATCTACACATTATAAAGACACAATGAAAATAAAAAGCTTTATTTTACCTATATTTTTATGTATTTTTGGAATATTTTTGATTATGCTTCAACCCGATTTTGGAACTTCGATGGTAATATTAAGTGCAATTATTATCATGATGTTTACCTCTAGACTTAAAATCCGTTATTTTGTGATTGCCTTTTTTATCTTACTTTTGTTTATTGGTATTTTAATTATTTTAGCTCCTTATCGAGCAGAAAGAATTACGAGTTTTATTGATCCATTTAAAGACCCTTTAGGAAGTGGATTTCAGATGATTCAATCGCTATTTTCTGTATCTCCTGGAGGATTTATTGGCTTAGGAATTGATCAATCGATACAAAAATATTTTTATTTACCTGAACCCCAGACAGACTTTATCTTTGCTATCATTGTCGAAGAATTTGGCCTTCTAGGTGGAACAATCATCTTAGTTTTATATGCTTTGTTATTTTATGAATGCTTTCAAATTATTCGTTATTCAAAAGATGAATTTAATGCTTATTTTTCTTTAGGTATTTTGTCTTTGTTTTTAGTACAAGTGCTCATTAATCTAGGTGTAGTAGTGTCCATTTTACCTGTCACGGGAATAACTTTACCTTTAATTAGTTATGGGGGAAGTTCATTATGTGTTTTATTATTTTCTTTAGGTTTAATGCTTCATAAGGAGAATTCATGAAAAAAATATTGCTTGGTGCTTCTTCATCTGGAGGGCATATTTATCCTCTTTTGGGTTTAAAAAAGATTTTAAAAAAAGATTACGAATGTACTTTTTTAGGAATAAAAGGAGAAATGGAAGAGAAAATATATCCTAAAAATAGCCTTTTTTTACCCATACAGAAATCATTTAAAAAGAATTTGAAAGGTAAGTCTCAATTAAAAAAGGTTTTATTTGAATTAGAAAATAGAATAAAAGAGTTTGATTTATGTATCTCAGGAGGAGGTTTTATTTCTTATATATTTTCTAAAGTTCATCATCAAGTACCCCTTTTTTTATTAGAGCAAAATCGTATTCTTGGTGATGCAAATCTTTTCGCGGGACTACATGCAAAAAAAATATTTGCATCCTTACCGATCAAACATAATCCATATTTTTATAAAACCATTCTAACAGGAAACCCTTCTTTTGAACGATTTGATAAAGAAAAAATAAATCGCGATCAAACTTTAATCACTTTTGTATTTGGTTCATTGTCTTCAAAAACTTTGCTCAATAAAACTTTAATGTATTTAACCTCACCATATTTAGATAAAAATTATCATTATTTATTACTTACTTCATTTAAAGTTAATAACAACTTAGATAGTTCGATTGAAGTTTTACCTTTCTTAGATGCCTATATTTACTTGCAAAAGAGTGGATTAGTCTTTTCTCGCGCGGGAGCAACTTCACTATATGAAATTTTAAAATATCAAACCCCAAGTATTTTAATTCCTTCTCCATACGTTAAACATCATCATCAAGAAAAAAATGCCACTTATTTTCAAAAGCAATATCATTTTCCTATAATCAAGGAAAAAGATTATGGAATTTCTGCTATTTTAAAAGCAATTCAAAATAGAGAAATGATAACAAAAAATCTTTATTTTGAAGATATTTCTTCACCAAGTGAAAAGATCAAAAAGGTCATTGATGAAACATTATCATAATATTTCAATTGCACCTTTTTCCTACATTAAAGTCGGGGGAATTGTAAAAGATTTATACATTATAGAAAATGAAGAAGAAATCCCTACTCTATATAAAAGAGATTTTCGCATCGTTGGAAACGGAAGTAAAATCTTATTTGCTTTTACTAATGATGAATCAACTTATATTATCGACCGAAATAGTTACATTAAAGAATATGCTAATTTCATTGAAATTGGAGGAGGTACTCCCTTATCAACCATTGGACAATATTTTGAAAATAAAGGATATTTAGGCTTTTCTAGAATTCGTTTTATTCCTGGTAGACTTGGTGGTGCATTAGTACAAAACGCTTCGTGCTTTAATGAATGTATTTCAGATTTATTAGTTTCGTTACGATATTTTAATGGTGAAAAAATTATTGAATTAAGACAAAATGAATGTCAATTTTCTTACCGAGATAGTATTTTTAAAGGCATCAAAGGGATGATATTATCCTCAAAATTTAAAAAAGTTCCTTGTAATCCCTTGCTTTTAAAAAAAGATAGTGAATTTATAAGAAAACAAAAAGAAAAAAGTCAACCTCTTCATGTTTTAAGTTTAGGATCAACATTTCAAAATGTTCAGAATTATTCTGTTTCAAAAATTTTAGATGAGTTAAATTTTAAGGGATTTGGACTATTTCCTCATGCACATATTTCCCTTGTTCATAGCAATTTTATCGAGATAAAAAAATCTTGTTTTTATCCTGAAATTTCTCTTTTAATAAATCATTTAAATATTGTATTATATAAGGAGATAGGGATATTTTTTCCTATTGAAATCGTGATTTTTAGGAGAAAAGATGGAAGAATTCAAGACTTTAGTCCTCAAAAAAAATAACAAGCGAAAAAAGTTCTTTTTTGTACGTTTTTTAATTGTTATTTTTATTCTTTTAATGGTTCTTTTATACTTTGTTACTCCGCTATCTAAAGTTTCATCTTATTCCTTAAATGGAAATTATTTTTTAAGTGAAGAACAGGTCTTAGATATTATGTTTTTAAATCGCAATTCTTTTTTATATCGAATTGAACCAAATGAAAAAGAAGAGTTGCTAAATGAATATCCCTTAATTAAAGAAAGCAAAGTACATGTATCTCCGTTTACTATGGATGTAAGTATTGAAGAATTAGCACCTTGTTTAATTGATGGAGAGGATGTCATTTTAAGTGATGGAACAGTGCTAGATGAAAAATTATATGACAATGAACTAATGGGTGATGAATTAAAAGAAATCGTCAAAAAAATCCCTAAAATTCTTGTTCCTTTAGCAACTTTTGATCAAAATTATGCCATCCGAAATCTTTTGTTTCACCTTTCTTTATCTTTTGTTGCAAAAGGAAAAGCAAGTGTCAGTTATTGCTCTTATACTCAAGATAAAAATGGACCAGATGGAAATTTTGAATTTTATTTTCCAATAAGTGAAGAATTAAAAGATAAATTCTTTGAAAAAGAGGGAAAAATTCTTTTTCTTTTATCTGCAAGTTGTGTACAATATTGTCAAGACCATATCGAAAAAGGTCTTGATTTTCTCACATTAAAGCTTATTGAAAAAATCGATAATTTACTTCAATTTCAAGATGTTTCTAAAGCAAAAATAGAAAAGAGAAATTTACTTGGAAATGAAGAAGAAGTCATGATTTTTTATGTCAAATATGAAGAAAATCAATTGACGATTAAAGCCTAAAAAGGAGAATCATGGAAAGCAAACGTTACGTCGCATTTGAAATGGCATCAAATAAAATCCGTATGCTTATCGGTTATATGTTAAACGGTAAGGTTTATGTTTTGCATGCGTTAGAATCAAAGGCTTTAAGTTCAGAAAATGGAATTTTAAAAGATGTTAATGAATGCGCTAATGCCCTTAAATCCTTAAAAGAAGAAGCTCAAAAGGCTTTAAATATTCAGATTATGGGCGCAAATGTGGTGATTCCACCTTTTGAACTTGAATCGATACAAAATAAAGGAAGTACAAGAACTCATTTAGGAGAAATTATCGATGCTATGGATGTAAGAAACGCTATAGATTATGCAAAAAACATGGATGTTTCTCTTAATTCTACAATTATTGATTCTGTCCCATATTTATATATTTTAGATAATGGAGAACGTTATACAATTCCTCCAATTGGGAAAAAAGCTAAGGCGATTGAAACTCATGTCCGACATTATGCAATTTATAAAGCGATGAAAGACTTTTATGATGCAATCTTTAATAGTGCAGGAATTAAAGTGACGAATTACATGGTATCCCCATTTAGTGCAGGAAGATATTTAGCTACAAGTGAAAATTTACCTACAACTTACTTCATGATAGATATGGGTGAAAATGTTACTACTTTTTCTTTAGTCCATGGAGGTTATGAGGTTTTAGTTAGTAAAATTGTTCGTTTTAGTGGCTCACTTTTAACAAAAGAAATTGCAAGTAATTGTAATATGGATTTTTTAGAAGCAGAAGCAAGTAAATGTTTATATGGCCTTGATGAAGATCCAAAATTTGATTATGAAATTAAAAAAGGCATCACTTTATCAAAACATGCTAAAGTGATTAAAGATTATTTAGATACTTTAATTGAAAAATTTAAATCTTTTGTAAAACTCAATATGAAAAATGAGGAAAGAAAAATCCCTCTTATCTTAATAGGAGGAGGATTTAATTTAAAAGGCGTACAAGAATATTTTTCAAAAGCTCTAGAACTTGATGTATATCGTCCAATTCCATATAGTTTTGGAGCACGTTCTGCAAATTATATTTCCCTTTTAGGGGCAATTACTTATGCGACACAAAAAGATGAAATTCTTAAGAAATTACGCCAAGAAGTAGAGGAAAAAAAGGAAGTCAATGAATTTGACTTAGTAAGGGAGGCAAAAAATGGATCAAGTTAATTATGATGCTTTCGATTCTTATAAAAAGATCGTTGTAATCGGTGTTGGAGGTGCAGGAAATAATGCGGTAGAACGTATGATTGAAGAACATATGCACGACATCGATTTTTGGGTATTTAATACAGATAAACAAGTACTTTCTTCTTCGTGCGCGGAACATAAGGTTTTACTTGGGAAAGATATCACCGATGGTCATGGCGCAGGTGGAGATCCTGAAATTGGTAAAAAAGCCGCGGAGGCTACGGAAAAAGACATTAAAGACATTGTCGAGGGTGCAGATATCGTCTTTATCGCCGCGGGTATGGGAGGTGGAACTGGCACAGGTGCGTCTCCCGTCATCGCTAGAATTGCTAAAGATGCAGGTGCCCTTACCATTGCGATTGTCACTCGTCCTTTTGCTTTTGAAGGAGAAAAAAGAAGAACTTTAGCAATCGAGGGAATTAAAAACTTAAAAGAAGTTGTCGATTCTATTTTAATTGTCAGCAATGATAAGCTCATGATGATTAATGGAAATCGTCCTTTAAAAGATGCTTTTCTTGAAGCAGATAAAATTTTAACTCAATCGGTAAAAACCATCACTGATATCATCTTAGTGAAAGGAATCATTAATCTTGATTTAAATGATATTCGTAATGGTTTACAAAATAAAGGTCTTGCTCTAATTGGATTTGGCTCAGGGAAAGGTGAAAAAAAGGCTGTAGATGCTGTTACATCTGCAATATCATCGCCCTTACTTGAGGCAGGTATTACGGGTGCAAAATCCGCGATAGTTAATATCACTTTTGGTAGTGAAGTGACGATGTATGAAACTCAAGAAGTTGTAAATTATATCACCGAGGCCGCGGGAGGCTCAATTAATATCGTCCTGGGAATTCAACAAAATTCCGAATTAAATGATGAGATGTATGTCTCAGTAATCGCGACAGAATTAAGTGATGATTTTAATCCAAATGAACCAATTCAACCAATTCTTCCTAAAGATGATTTTAAAAAAGATGAGGAAGAAGAAATTACAGAAGAAGACGAAGATGAAGGCATTTTACCATCATTTTTAGATGGTCAATATGACGAAGATTAGAAAGGAGAACTATATGGAATTTCGTTATGACACTCAATTATTAATTGAAGGAAAAAATTTAGACGAGGATAAAATTAGTGATTATTTTAATGAAAACTTCAAAGGAGATTGCTTACTTGCAGTCGGCGATGAAGAACTCATTAAAATTCATTTCCATACGAATGAACCCTGGAAAGTTTTAGAATATTGTTCCTCTCTTGGGGAAATCTATGATATTGTCGTCGAAGATATGGATCGTCAATCTCGCGGATTACACGGATAAAAAATAATTTAAGTAAACTTTATTTCGACAAAATAATAAATTCACATCTTATATAATGATCCTAGGTGATCTTATGAATCTATATTTAGATTTAAGTGTTCTAGTGTCGTTACTTTTAGGATGTACCTCTTTTATTTCATTAAAAGTGCTTGTAAATCAAGAATTTTCTAAAGGATTATCTATCCTATTTGTTCTTTTCCATGCACTTTTTTTCTTTTTTATTTACATAGATCAGGTGCTATCTTATCTATGTTATTTTACTTTTACGATTTCTTTTGGAATACTTCTTTTTAAAAGAAAAGTGTTCACTCATTTAATGATTTATTATTTCTTTTATTTTGGAATTTCTTTATTTTTAGCTAGTTTAAATGAAGGAATCCACTTTTATCATGCGTTTATGATGATTTATTCCCCGAAGGGAATCTTGCTTTCTTTATGGATTCCTATATGGGGCATTTTTATGTGTCTATCTTCTTTATTCGTGGACAAATATTTTCATTTAAGAAATTATATCCAAGAAGTAGAATTAACAATCAATCAAAAAAGTTATGTTTTTAATGCTTATTTTGATACGGGAAATACTTTGCGTTATAAAAATACACCAGTGATTTTTATTGGAAATATGAAAAATGAAATGGATTCTTCTTTATTTAAGGAAAAGATTCCCTTTAACACTTTAACTGGATCTAGTTTTATTTTAGGAACCAAAGGATTACTGACAATCAAAGGTAAAAAAGATAGTTATTTTGTCTATGTTGCCTTTAATCAAAAACAAGAAGAATTTCACGGCTGTAAATGTCTATTAAATGCTTATATCTTTTAAATAAAGGGGGAAATATGCTAAAAGATGTAATAATGCGTTTTTTTGGTTTGCTCGACCAAGATGTCGATTATATTAATGGCTCTGAATCCCTTCCTTCCCCTCTAGAGAAGGAAGAAGAAGAGGAAGCATTAAAAGAATATTATTTAGGAAGTTTAACTGCAAGAAACCGCTTAATTGAGCATAATTTAAGACTTGTCGTCTATGTAGCAAAACGGTATGAAACGGATTTATATAATCTTGAAGATTTAATTTCTATTGGAACTTTAGGACTTGTTAAAGCGATACAAACTTTTAAACAAGATAAAAATATTAAATTAGCTACCTATGCTTCAAGATGTATTGAAAATGAAATCTTAATGTATTTAAGAAAGAAGGCGAAAAGAAAAAATGAAGTCTCTTTAGATGAACCCTTGAAATGTGATTATGATGGAAATGAATTACTTCTTGGGGATATTCTTTCTGAATCGGAAAATAAAGTTCTAGATGAAATTAATGAAGACGAAGAAAAAAAAGAACTCTATGACGCAATTGAGACATTAAGACCAAGAGAAAAACAAATTTTATCCATGCGTTTTGGCTTAAATGGAATGAAAGAATACACGCAAAAAGAAACCGCGGAAATGCTAGGAATTAGCCAATCTTATATCTCTCGATTAGAAAAAAGAATCATTAAAAAATTAAAGGTATGTTTAAAAAAATAACTTTTGCCCAAAATAATTTTTGGGTGAAAATATGGCAAAAAATAAAGTCAATATTAGCTTTATTGATACAAATCGCATTAAGTCTTTATCAGGAAAAAAGACATTAGAATTATTAAAAGAAGTACAAAAAGGAAATAAAGATGCTCGTGAAGAAGTTGCTTATGGAAACATTAAACTCGTCTTAAGTGTAGTCAATCGCTTTGCCAAACGTACTGACAATTTAGATGATTTATTTCAAGTTGGATTTATTGGATTATTAAAAGCAATCGATCATTTTGATCTATCTCTAGATGTTGCTTTTTCGACCTATGCAGTCCCAATGATAGAAGGGGAAATTCGTCGTTACTTAAGAGATGATTCTTTTTTAAGAGTATCTAGACAAGTCAAAGATTTATCTTATCGCCTTTTAAAAGCAAAAGAAGATTCTTTAAATGAATATGGTTATCTTCCAAGTATTGAAGAATTATCAAAAATGGTAGATGCTTCCAAAAATAAAGTAATCGAGGCAATCGATGTCAATTTGCCCTTACAAAGTTTAGAAGACCCTATTTTTAATGATTTTGATGATTCACTTTTACTTCAAGATACCCTTGCTAGTCTAGAAGAAGAAAAGAAATCTACGTATCGTTATTTATATGAAGGTATTGAAAAATTATCTCCTCTTGAAAAAGATATTATTCATTCACGTTATTTTGAAGGAAAATCACAAATAGAAATCGCAAGTAGACTTCATATTTCTCAAGCACAAGTCTCACGTTTAGAAAAGGGGGCATTAAAGATTTTAAAAAAATATGTCTAATTATAAAGATAGGATTGTTCATCAAGAAAAAGAATATTCTACACCTTGTGTATTTTTTCCAAATGCTTATAAAGATTTATCGAAAATTATTGAATGTTTAGAATCTGGACATAATGTGATAGTCAATGTAAGTAATATGCAAGAAATTGGTCGATTTAGAATCATCGACTTTTTAAGTGGATTTATCTATGCAAAAAAGGGAAAAAGAGAAAAACTTGAAGAAAATATCTTCTTATTTTCTTTAATTTAAAGAAGTAAAAGATTTAGTTCTTTTACTCACGGATAATAAAAGCAATCACCAATCTAAGGAACGCACTAACAAACCAATTGATGACTGCTTTTTTTATGCAATTTTCTTTGCTAAATTGATAGAGTTTTAATTTCATTTTTAAAAATTTTTAAAAGTCTATTCCCAAAATATGAAAAAAAATAAAAAAATGGGAATTCATTTATAATGAACTAGTTAAATCATTTTTTTAATGTTTGTGCTTATATGTAATTATTAAAGATAGTGCTTTTAATTTACAATTTTAAAAATTGTTTCAATTAATAATTCCTAAATCAAGGGATTAATTAATTACATTTGAAATGGGTTAATGCTTTTTATATCTTCATTTTAACTTATATTTGAATAATGAGATTCTATATGAATTAAAATAAATTATAGTAATTTAAAAATACTTATGTTAATATTTAATTACCAAAAAATAAAAAAAATTAAGAAAGTGGGAATGAAAGATGAAATATATTATTCGAAAAAGATATTTAGACAAAATGATTCGCTTAAGTAATACTCCATCGATTAAGGTTATTACAGGAATTCGACGATGTGGAAAATCTGTTCTTTTATCTCAATTTATAGATTATTTAAAGGAAAATGAAAAAGATGCCAATATAATTTTTATTAATCTTCAAGAATTAGAAAATGCATCTTTACTTTCTTATCATGCTTTGCATCAGTATGTTATGGATCATTATCAAAAGAATAAACATAATGTTGTTTTAATTGATGAGGTTGAACTTTGTTCTCAATTTGAATTAGCTATCAATAGTTTGCATTCTAAGAATTTATTTGATATTTATATTACAGGTTCTAATGCTTTCCTTTTGACTTCAGATTTAGCTACTTTATTTTCAGGTAGAGTTATGGATATAGAGGTGTTTCCTTTTTCATATCATGAATATTTAGAGTATTTTCATATGGAAGATAAAGTTGATGAAATGCTTTTTTCTTATTTGATGTACGGGGGAATGAGCGAAAATTTTCTATATTCTGAAGAAGAAAAATTAACTCATCTTAAAAATGTTTATAATACGATATTAATTAAGGATTTAATTGATAAATATAAGATTAAAAAAGTAAATGATTTACTTCTAGTTTCCCGCTATATGATGGCAAATATTGGAAATTTAATATCACCAAATAACATTGCCAATAGTTTAAATACGCAAAATAAAAGTGATATTACAAGAAAAACTGTAGATAAATATATTTCCTTCTTTGAAAATTCCTTTATGTTTTATAAAGTAAAGCGATATGATGTTCGAGGGAAAAAATATTTAGAAAGTAGCTTTAAATATTATTTATGTGATGTTGCTTTTAAATATGCTCTAACGGGTACAGTAAATATGGATTATGGTAGAGCTTATGAAAATATGGTTTATATTGAACTATTAAGAAGGGGATATGATGTTTATATTGGTAAACTTTATGATAAAGAAATTGATTTTGTCGCCATAAAACAAGCACAAAAACTTTATATTCAAGTATGTGATTTTTTAGATGATCCACATACTTTTGAAAGAGAATATAAGTCCTTACTTGCGATTAAAGATGCTTATCCTAAGATGATTATTGCAAGGACACATCATGATGAAATGATTTATGAAGGAATTAAAATCATTGATATTGCTTACTTTCTAAATGGAGATTATTAATGTTTTTTTGTATAAAATATCATAAATTTTCAACTAGTCTTAAAAAAATTTCACAAAAATCTCAATTATTTTCTATTTTAATTTTCTATTTTGTTGTATTATTAAATATGAGGGTTGTTGTATGAGTAATGATGTTTTTTTTGCTAGGCGCATTGATAGTTATCCATCATTTTATATTGAAGAACGATATTTATTCTTTAAATGTGCCTTATTTATTGGTAATCATGATGTTGCCACCTTGGAACAGTTAACCTTATATTTAGATGAAATATATGGTTCTGTAAACCAAAAGAATTTAAGAAAGTTTATCGAGGAACATTTCGCGGTTAAAGCAAGACGTGTTTCCACTTTATATGTCACTTTAAAAGATGATCAATGGACTTGTTTTAAGCATTTAAAAAGATTCCAAGATAGTTTAGCAAGTGATGTTTTAAAAGATAAAAATACTTTAATTTCAGAGCTTTCTTCTTTCATTGGTAAAGCTCCATTTATGTTAATGGATTATTATTCTTTAAGATTAGCATTAATTAAAGAAGAAGCTTCTTATCCTTTAGATTATTATGATGCCTTGTTCTTTGATATGTATCTTAATTATCTAGAAAGGACCCGCGCGTTAAGTGAAGCTTTAGATAAAGTAAGTCTAGATTATAATGATTTTCCTTTGAGTTATATTATTGAAAATCGTTTAATTTTAGATATCATGTTTGCAAACGGAATCAATTTTATTAAAGATTTAAAGAATTGTTCTATCGATTCACTTTTATTGATTTTGGGCAATCATGTCGATGATATGATTTCTAATTTAGCACTTTTGCAAGAGAGCTTTAAATCGACATATAAAAATAAAATCATCGAGTTCTTTAATTTATTAAGTCCTTTACAAAGAGAAGTAATTTATGCGCGTTTTGGCTTTGGTGATGTAGAACCTTTAACCCTTGAAGCCTTAGGTAATCAAAATAATTTATCAAGAGAAAGAATTCGTCAAATTGAAGCAAAAGCTTTAAATATCTTAAATGAGCATGGAAGTAAAGTAAAAGAAATCGTCACTGCTTTATATAACTATGTAAATGTAGAGCATAAAAGCTTTATAGAGGAAGCAAGTTTTATTTCCTATATTAAAGATATTTATGTCGCTTATTGTGCTTTATTAGTCATGAAAGTTTTAGATTTTAATATTCATTTTGATACTGAATTACAAATCATCTTTAATAAAGAAGAATTAAATGAAGAAGAATTAGTAAAAGATACCCTTCATGAATTAGGAAATTCTTTAGGTCAAGAAGAAATTTCTACATTATCGAATTTTAAAAAGAATTTAATTCAATTTCATTATCATGAATACCAAAAGGGCATCTATTTAAAAAATGGAACTTCGATTAAAGATTTAATGCTTGATTTAATCGATTCTTTATATCCAGATGGGTATAAATTAGGAAATAATGCTCAATATGCCAAATTAAAAGAAATATTTGAAAAGAAATATGGAAAGAATAATGAAATTCCTTCACCTCATTCAATTCAAGGATATTTAGAAAGAGCATCTTATTGTCAAATAGATAAAGGCACTTATAGAAATAGAGAAAGTTGTTTAACGCTTGATGAAGAATTAAAAGATGAAATTGTAAATTACATCTTGCAAAGTAAACCAATGGTCTATTATTTATCGGTTTTTGAACATTTTAAAGAACCATTAACCGCGCTTGGAATTAGCAATCGTTATTACTTAAAGGGCGTTCTTGATCCCTTATTAGGAAGCGAATTTAATACCAAAAGAGATTATATATCTATTGGTGATGTCTTTGTTACAAGTGGAGAATCAATCATTCATGCGATGCAATCCTATCAAGGTAGTTTCACTCTTGAAGAATTAAAAGAAAAGTTTATAGGAATTAAAGATTATACGATTTATACCTTAATCTATAAAGAAGAACAAAATGGCTTAATTTGTTTAGCCTATAATCGTTTCATTTATCTTAAAAATGTTTCTATTGATTTAGATGCAGTCGAAAAATTGGGAAATTATATTGATGAATTGATGAATGAAATGGATACAAAAATCATTACTTCAAGAAAGATTTATGCAAAACTCGCTACAGATCATAAAGAACTTCTTGATGGATTAAAAATCGCTTATGATCAATATGCTTTATTCTCCTTAATTAAGTATTATTTTAAAGATAAATATTTCTATAGTAGACCAATCATTTCCACAGAAAATCAAGGTTATAGAAATGCTCATACGGTCATTAAAAACTATGTGAAGACGTTAGATAAATTTGATTTTAAAACGATTAAAAATTATAGTGCTAAACTAAATATGCGTGGATTATATAGCTATTTATCCTTCATGGATGAAATGAGTGATGATTATGTTCAAGTCAATATGGATACGATGGTTAAAAAGTCGCGTTTTTCAAGACAAAAAGAGAAGATTAATGAAGTGAAAAAGCTTTTAGATTTACTCTTCTTGAATGCAGATTCTATCGATACAAATACCTTTAATGGATATTTCGGATTACCTTCATTTGATTATCCTTGGAACAAGTATCTTTTAGTGGGTTTAGTAAGAACTTTCTTCGATAAAGATTATGTCGTAGAATGTACTACGAATTTCTATGATGATACCGATTATATCATTAAAAAAATGAAGTAATATTTTCTTAAAATAATGTAAGTTTTATGTAAAAAGAGGGTATAAGTTGTACTCTCTTTTTTTAGGGTATTCCTATTAAAAAAACAAATTGATAAATAAATCAAAAAATCTTTATACCCTAAAAAAGTGTGCTATAATATCGAGTATTAAATATGAAGAAAAGGGCGTGACAAAAATGAGCATTTATGAACTAAGAGAGGAAATTATGAAACTTCAAAAGGAAATTAATTCCTTACCTAAAGGTTCTATTGGAAGAAAAAAGATCAATAATAAGTACTATTATTATCGTCGTTACTATGTCGGGGGTAAAAGACAAGAAAAGTATATTAAAACAAGAAAAGTTGAAAAATTAAGAAGCAAAATTTCTTATCGTAGAGAGCTTGAAAAGAAATTAAAAGAATATCGTCTTCTTTTAAAAAATCCAGAAAATCTAGAAGCAACTATTTGATATTGAATTTATAAAAAAAGCGAAGATTTAGAGATTTTAATAGGTTTTGTCGAACCTATTTTTTTTGTTTTTTTTCTTGCTATAATGTTTTTCATGGAGGAAAAAAATGGAAAGCAAGATACGAATCACACCCTTTGAAGACGGACTTGTTATTAAAATTTTTGGTGAGCTAGATTCATCAAAAACCATGCTTTATAAAGAGCGAATCCATAAAGAAATGAGAAGTAATGGACCACGTTTTTTACTTTTTGATTTAAAGGATTGCTCGTTTTTAGATTCTGCAGGAATCGGAATGATTTTAGGTCGTTTTAATGAAGTAGAAAAATTAAAAGGTGGATGTGGATTTATTAATCTATCTCCTTATGTAAAAAAAGTGATACGCATTTCAGGTTTATTTTCCGTGATGAAAGAATATGATTCACTCATGGATTTTCGTAAAGATATGGGGGTAAAACTATGAATAAAATGGAATTAAAGTTTTCTGCAACTCTAGAAAATGAAGCGCTTGCTCGTATTGCTATTTCTAGTTTTATTGCTCCTTTAAATC
Organism: uncultured Bacilli bacterium; assembly: GCA_947626895.1. GTDB lineage: Bacteria > Bacillota_I > Bacilli_A > RFN20 > CAG-449 > CANRPC01. The sequence continues at coordinate 43,370 of CANQTY010000002.1, read as the reverse complement.
CCTCTTTAGAGGATATTAGTGAAATCAAAACCATGGTTTCAGAAGCGGTTTCAAATGCCATTATTCACGGCTATGGATTTGATATGAGTCGAGATGTAATTTTACGTTGTGAATTAGAAAAAAGGACTTTAACCATCATCGTTATTGATTATGGAAAAGGAATTGAAAATTTAGAAGAAGCTAAAAGACCCCATTATTCCTCGCGACCTGATCTTGAACGAGCAGGTATGGGACTTACTATTATGGAAACTCTTGCAGATGATTTTGAAATTCGTTCTGTATATGGAATGGGTTCTAAAGTGATTATTAAAAAAAATATTGCCTTAAAAGGAGAATATGTCTCTTAGGGATAACACCCTAGAATTAATTAAAAATGCCCAAAATGGAGATGAAAATAGTTATCAAGAATTATTAAAAATTCATGCCCCTTTAATGGAATCTTTATGTTATCGATTTCATCTTAAAAAAGAAGATAAAGAAGATGTTAAATCGCTTGCAATGATAGGATTTATTAAAGCAATAAAAGGATTTGATGTTTCTTTAGGTTATGCTTTTTCTACTTATGCAGTTCCTTTAATTCTTGGGGAAATTAAGCGCTTTTTTCGCGATGAAAAAATGCTTTCTTCTTCAAGATCTACTGATGAAAATTATCGTGCCATTATGCGCCTTAATGAAGATATTTCTACGTGCTCTTTAAGCGAGATTGCCTCAAAAACCAATTTAACTAAAGAAGAAGTTTTAGAAGCCCTAGAGGCTCATTATAAAGTATCTTCTTTAGATGAACCTCTGGATGAGGAATCTTCACTTACTTTACTTGATATGATTGGAGATCAAGATAATGATTATTTTGATTTAAATGAAGCTCTTGATATGCTTCCTAAAAAAGAACGTTTAATTATTGAGCTTCGCTATTTTAAAGGAGAATCACAAAGTGAAGTAGCTAATAGATTATTTATGAATCAAGTTGCAATCTCACGACTTGAAAAAAAGATCTTATCTACATTAAAAGAGTATATTCTTCATTTACCTAGGAAAACTAGATAATGAGGAAAAGATATGGATTATGTTCACTTTAATGAAGTAAAAAAGATGCATCAAGTAAAAAAACATCGCTTTTTAAGTGCCTTTTTTGCCTTTTTAAGCGGGGGAATACTTGGGTTACTTAGTGAAGGAATGAAAGAATTAGCCCTTCATGTATTTCATTTTTCTTTTATAGATGCATCTTTTTTTGCTTCGATGATTTTAGTTATTTTAGCCAGTAGTTTTACTTTTTTAGGAATTTATAATAATATTTCTCAAAAGTGTGGAGCAGGTTTATTTTTACCTACGACAGGTTTTGCTAATTCTTTAACTTCCGCGGCAATGGAAGGAAGAAGTGAAGGAATCATTGGAGGAATTGGAAGTATGATGTTTTCTTTGGCGGGCAGTGTCATTAGTGTTGGTTTTTTTATGGCCTTTTATTTTGGTACCATTTATGCACTTTTAAATTTATGGGGGATTAATTTATGGCTATAACTCTTACTTTTAAAAATGTCTATGTTTTAAAGTCTTGCGCGGTAGCAACTTTTGAAGAAACAAAAGGAAATATTGGCACTTATTTAGATCGCATCTATGAAGATTTATATGCTGGAGAAAACACTTATGAAGATGGCGAAATCAAAATGTGTCAAGACGCCTTAGAAATCTTATTTGAAAAAGCAAAAATATCCCCGAAAGATATTGATATTGCTTTTGGAGGAGATTTATTAAATCAAATCTTTGTATCTTCTTATGTGGCAAGTCATTATGAGTTTCCTTTTTTAGGTGTGTATGGAGCTTGTTCTACTTCGATGCTCTCTTTAGGTTTAGCAAGTATCATGGTAGCAAAAAAAATGGCAAAACTTGCTTTAGCGTATACTTCTTCAAATTATGGAACTGCTGAAAGACAATTTCGTTATCCTACTTCGTATGGAATTAAAAAGAAAGAGGCTACCACATTAACTGTTTCTGGAGCAGGAGCAATTTTAGTAACTTCAAAAAAGAGCAATATTGAAGTTAGTAGCGTTACATTTGGAAAAAGTATCGATTCTAAAACACAAGATGTTACGGATTTAGGAAGTATTATGGCTCTAGCGGCTTATGATACACTAATTTCTCATCTAGAAAATAGAAAACAAACTTTTGAAGATTATGACCTCATTTTAACAGGAGATTTATCCTTAATTGGTTTAGAAGTTTTAAAAGATTTATTAAACCGCAAAGAGATAAATCATTTAGAAGATGCTGGAACTTGGGTTTATGATCCAAAAAATAATAAAAAGTTTGCAGGTGGTAGTGGCGCGGCATGTCTTGCAATTTCTTCTTTTAGCAAAGTAATCGATGATTTAGAAAAGAAGCATTATCATCATGTTTTACTTATTGGAACAGGTTCATTACATAGTAAAATATCTGCTTTACAAGGAAAAAATATTCCTGTAATTGCTCATGCTATAGAATTAAAACGGGGTGAAGAATCATGAATTATTTTTTAGCATTTTTATTTTCAGGTGGAATTTGTTTAATTGGTGAACAACTTTATGAACATACAAAATTAACTCCTGGACATATTGTTTCTTTATTTGTTGTCATTGGTGCAAGTTTATCCTTTTTTAATCTTTATGAACCTTTATTAAATCTTTTTGGTGGAGGAGCATCGACTTTAATTATGAATTTTGGTCATCTTTTATATCAAAGCGCTAAAGAAGGGATAAATGAAGGAAATTATCTACATATATTTACCAATATGCTAACTTCTACATCAGGAATCATCACATTTTCGACGATTATTAGCTTTATTTTTGCCTTATTAAGGAAGCCAAAAGTATGAATGTAAAAGATATTCAAAATCATCTAGATCAAGCCTTAGATTTAAAGAAAAACTTTGATATATTAAAAAGAGATTTTTCTAGTAAAAATATCGCTTGTTCTATGTATTATTTAACAAGTTTACTGGATTTATTTCAATTTCATTATCTTTTAAATACTTTAGAAAAAGTAAAATCATATGAAGAATTATTAAACGATAGTTCTTTTCCTTCTATATCGTTATTAACGAAAGAAGAAGATCTCTATTTTTTTCTTTTTAGTGGCGCAGTAATTCTTTTTTTTAAAGAAGAAAATGTAATTATTAATTGTGATATAAGAGCCTACCCATCGCGAGGTATTGATGAACCTGATGCTGAAAAAGTAGTCCGTGGCTCTCGTGATGGTTTTAGTGAAAATATCATCACAAATGTTGCCTTAATTCGACGAAGAATTAAAGATCAAAATCTCTGTATGGAACATTTTATATTATCTGATATTTCCAAAATGAGTGTCGTTCTTTGCTATATGAAAGGGAAAATTGATGTTGATGTGATAAAAGAAATAAGAAAGAAGTTAGAAACGATTAAAGTGCATTCCTTAGTCATGTCAGATCGGGCATTAGAAGAAAAATTATTTAAACAAGGGAAGATGATTTTTCCTTTAGTAAAATACACAGAAAGACCTGATGTAGCCTCGATTCAGGTATTAAATGGCAAAGCGTTAATAATGGTAGATACATCTGCTTCTTGTTTAATTACACCGATTACACTTTTTGATCATTTAAAACATGTTGAAGAATTTAGGGAAACCCCATTAGTTGGTAGTGTAACTAGAACACTTCGCTCAATATCCATCTTTTTATCCATCTATTTAGTTCCAACTTTTTTATGCTTTATTAGTGATCATGATATCGATAATCATCTTTTAAATATTCATGTATCAAATGAAGGAAATATTAGCTATTTTGCGCAAGCAATATGCGCAACCATTTTACTAGAAATATTACGAATTGCTTCCATTCATACGCCTTCTTTTTTAGCCTCAGGTATTTCTTTAGTTGCAGCTTTAATTTTAGGCCAAATAAGCATGGATTTAGGTTTATTTATTCCTGAAATTTTATTATTAGTAGCGGTGTCATCAATTTGCTCATTTGCCACTCCATCATATGAATTAGCTCTAGGGAATAAATTAGTTTCTTTTATTTTCATCATTTTATCGGGTTTATTTGGTTATGAAGGATTAATCATAGGTACGATTTTATTATTTATCTATTTAGTTTCAATTAAAATCTTTTCTATTCCGTATTTATATCCTATTTGTCCTTTTGATGCGAAGAGTTTTTTAAATGTCTTTATTCGCAAAAATGCGAGGAAGAAAAAGAATTTATAAAAGAACAAATTTCCTTTCAAAATAAAAATTGATTGTGCTATATTTCTTTTGGGGGCTTACCAATAAGTAGGCTGAGATAGTTTCTTCTTCGAAACTGACCAAAACTTGATCTAGGTAATGCTAGCGGAAGGAAAAAACTGATTTTTTCACTTTTCCGTTTTGCACGGGAAAGTTTTTTTTGAAAGGAGTCTTAATTTATGACAAAACATTCAAAAAGCATTCAACTGATGACCGATATGGCACTTTTTGCAGCCTTAGGATTTGTCCTTGACTTTATGCAAGGATTTATCTGTGACTTTCTTCCATTTTGGCCCAATGGAGGAAGTGTAGGTGTTGCTATGTGTGCCATCTTTTTATTCTCTTATCGATATGGATTATGGGGATTATTATGTGGCTTAATTACAGGATTTTTAACGATGTTAAGTGGTATTTATATCTCTCCACTTGCAAATAATCCAATTCATGTTTTTCTTCAATTAGGATTAGATTATTTTTTAGGTTGGACACTTGTTGGTCTATCAGGTATTTTCTTTCCTTTGATTCAAAAAAAAGATTCTCATCGTAATCTATGGATTATTTTAGGCGTATTAATTGGAGGTTTAGGTAAATTTTTATGTCATTTTCTTGCTGGAATGATCTATTGGCCAAGTGATGATAAATTAGGTAATTTCTTATATTCTCTTCTATATAATGGTAGTTACATGCTTCCAAGCATTATTTTATGCGCGGTTGTGATGTTTTTAATCATCTATAAAGTACCTAAATTATTAGAAACAAAATATGTCGAGGAAAAGAATTTAAAAGCTTTACCTTTCTATTTAGATATTTCCTTTTGGACTTTACTTTTAAGCGCTATTGGATTTATCTATAGTCTATATAATTTTTGTCTTTCTATTGAAACTTTCGAAGGTGGTTTTTCAGGAGATGAAGTGATGATTCTCATGATGGTTATTTTTATAATTCTAATCATTTTATCGCTTATTCCTATGATTAAAAATATCTTATTAAGAAGAGCTCCAAAAGAAGAATAAGATTATTTGAAGAAAAATGATAATTAAAAAATCGCCTGGAAATGGCGATTTTTAATATCAATTAATCTTTTTTACTTTTCAATATTTTATTCATGAATATATCAACATTTAAAAGAAATACTAATAAAGATGAAAAACAAATTTCTTTTTTATCTTCATTTAGGATTAACTTTACTCCTTCTTAGCTTAATTATGGCATTTTCTTTGATGTCAGGAAGAATGTCTTCATCTTATTCTCGGGGAATAAGTGATTTTTTTCATCAATTTTTTATGATTCATCCTTATTCTATATTGCACTTATTCATGAGAAGTCAAAAAGAAATCCTTTTTGAACGGATGATTCGTAAATTCATCGGTCATTTCTTTTTATTCTTTTTATTAGGCTATAGTTTTACTATGACTCTTGTTTTAAAAAGAATTTCTTTTTATCGTTGTGCCTTAATCTCTTTATTTTTTGGTTTAGTTATATCTCTAGGAAGTGAATTACTTCAATTTATCCCGAAATATCGCGGTCCAGGCATAGATGATTTTTTTATAAACTACCTTGGATATGGCTTTAGTTGCTACATTTTTTTAACTTTTAGAAAATTTTTAAAATTTTTTGACAAAAAATCGACCTGAGTTGTGGATTTTATATATAGGAGGTCAAAAAAATGAAATATCGAAATCTTACTCAGGAAGAAATGCTGAGCCTCAAAGGCGGGGAAGCCTTAACTCTTACAGTTGTCATGGCAGTTTTAGCAACTGCAATTGTCGCGGTTGTAGTCTATCGAATGTTCCGTTCGAATAAAGGATCCACATCCCTTCCCGGCGGATTCAAGTTTACTTGGGATGATTAAAATCCAAGAGATACCTGAAAGCGAAAGACCAAGAGAAAAAATGCGTCACAAGGGTGTAAATCACCTTAGTGACGCAGAACTTCTCGCGATATTAATCTCTTCAGGAAACAAGAAAAAATCGGCATTAGATTTAGCTTATGAGCTATTAAACCGCTACGGAAGTCTTAAAGGTTTACAAAGAATTCCCATGGAAGAACTACTTCAAATCGATGGCATTTACGAAGCTATCGCGTCTAGAATTATCGCAAGTTTTGAATTACTTAGACGTTTTGAAAGTGAATTTCATCAAAAGAAAATGAAGATTTTATCTCTTGAGGATGCTTTAAGTGTCCTTTTACCCCTTTGTCTAGGGATTGAACAAGAAAGAGTTTTTCTTATTTTATTAAATGATGAAAGTGAACTTCAAAGGATTGAAACACTTTTCATTGGGAGTGAAGATCGTGTAATCTGCACACCAAAAGAAATCTTAAAGGCTGTGATTAAAAGTGGAGCCAGTAAAGTTTATCTTTGTCATAATCATCCTTCAGGATGTGGGAAAGCTTCAAAACGGGATATTGAAGTAAGTGATACCTTATATTTCTATCTTCAATCCTGTGAAATCACTTTATTAGACTCCCTTGTAATCGGGGAAAAGGAAAGTTATTCCATCTTTGAAAAAAAGATAATTCATAACCAAACGATTCTTAAACCGTAGGGACAATCGTGTAGATAAATACACCTAAACCCATAGAGATTAAGATGATTTCTAATGCAGATAACTTCCGCGTCGTTTGTTTCTTATATAGATGATCGATAAGAACGAATAAAATAAAGATCATCAAGGCGTGATAGTTCATCGATATGGTTTGAGTAAATTGAATATCAAACACTTCGATGAACATCAATAGTCCTGTAGATAAAATTAAAGCAATAATTGTCGGTTTAATGCCATTTAAAGCATTTTTAACATAATTATTTTCTAAAAATTTAGAAAGGAATTTAGCGATGAGCAAAATGATGATATAAGAAGGTAAAACTACTCCAAGAGTAGCAATAATACTTCCTAAAATTCCTCCATTGATAGAACCAATAAAGGTGGCCATATTGATGGCGATTGGTCCTGGGGTAGATTCACATACACCAATTAAATCAAGCAATGTGGCTTCATCTAGCCAATGATGGCTTAAAACCGTCTCTTTGACTAAAGGAATCATGGCATAGCCACCTCCAAAAGTAAAAAGACCGATTTTAAAGAATTCTAAAAACAAAAGGAGATAAATCATTTCTTTACTCCTTTCTTAAGGGAAAAGAAAATAATACCTATTAGTGCAGCGATTAAGATAAAAAAGATTGAAGAAAAATTAATTGATAAAAAATCAAATAAAATCATTAAAATCATCACTAAGAAAAAGATAATAAGATTAAAAGGATTTTTTTCCATCTTGACAAACATTTGATAACCTGCACGGACAATTAAAAAGGAAACCCCAACTTTAATTCCATTAAAGGCATATTGAATTAGTTTTATTTCTAAAAATTGATTAAAGAAAAGCGAGATGAGATAAAGGATAACTAATGAAGGTAAAACAACCCCTAAAGTTGCTAAAATAGAGCCTAAAACTCCACGTTTTTTATAGCCTATAAAGGTGGCCATATTAATGGCTATGGGTCCAGGTGTCGATTCCGAAATAGCAATAATTTTGATGAGTTCATCTTCTTTAATCCATTGCTTTTTACTTACGAGTTCTTCACGAATATTAGAAATCATCGCATATCCCCCACCAAAGGTGATGATGCCAATTTTAAAGAAAGTAAAAAAGAGTTCTTTTTTTGAAATTAAAGCGATTTTTTCTTGCTTTTCTTCTTGCATTTGGACTTCTTCCTTTCTTTCTAAAATTATTTTATCGACTTTTTGATAAACATACAAGATGAGATTTGTTTATGCTCGGATACAAATTTACATAGGCTAAGCAAAAAAGTTATTGACTTTTTTAAGAAAATGCTAAAATGATTTTGTGGAAAAGGAGAAATAGTTAACTATGAAAATGAATGATTTCCGATTAGATGGGCGAGTTGCCCTTGTTACAGGCGGTTCTTATGGAATTGGCTTTGGAATTGCTACTGCACTTGCTGAAGCAGGTGCGAAAATTGTCTTTAATGATCGTAACCCAGAACTCATCGAAAAAAGTGTCGCAGAATATAAGAAGTTAGGAATTGACGCACACGGATATATTTGCGATGTTACCGATGAAGAAGCTGTTACAAAGCTGATTGCTACGATTGAAAAAGAAGTTGGTACAGTAGATATTTTAGTAAATAACGCTGGTATTATCAAAAGAATCCCAATGCTTGAAATGTCTGCAAAAGACTTTAGACAAGTCGTCGATATCGATTTGAATGGTCCATTTATCATGGCAAAGGCTTGTTTACCAGGAATGATTAAAAAAGGTCATGGTAAAATCATCAACATTTGTTCTATGATGTCTGAACTTGGTAGAGAAACCGTTTCCGCGTATGCCGCGGCAAAAGGTGGACTTAAGATGTTAACAAGAAACATCGCTTCTGAATATGGTAAATACAATATTCAATGTAATGGTATTGGTCCTGGTTATATTGAAACACCTCAGACGGCACCATTAAGAGAAAGACAAGCCGATGGTTCTAGACATCCATTTGATGCCTTCATCGTTGCCAAAACTCCTGCAGAAAGATGGGGAAAAGTTGAAGATTTACAAGGTCCAGCAGTCTTCTTAGCGTCCGATGCATCGAACTTCATCAACGGTCATATTCTTTATGTTGATGGTGGTATCCTTGCTTATATTGGAAAGCAACCTGATTAATCACGTAAACTAAGACCGTCCCTTGACGGTCTTTTCCTTCAAAAAAACATCATAATATTTGCAATTTTTTTGTAAATGTGTGATAATTACATGTATCTACTTTTATTCGATAGGGGAGAAACTTTATGATTAACGTTACATTAATTGGTCAAGATATTTATCTCGCTTCAGAGATTGAAAAAGGCATGCTATCTCAACTTGCTAAACTCTATGAAGTGGATGAAGATGAAATCATTGTTAGTGCACATGAATCTTTCCTTTATCACGGAGGAGTAGAGCAAACCTCTTATCATTTACTTGTTCGTGTTGAAGCCGAACATAAATATTGTTCTTTAGAAAAGAATGTTGCTAAATTCTTACTAAAGTATTTAGAAAACTATAGTGTTCATGTTCGTGTTTATTTCCTTTATTTTGAATCCAATCATCTTTATGAACGCATTAATGAAGATTATCCCTTATATTTAAATGAATCAAATCTTGTTAATGTCGAAGATTCATCTTTTGAAGATGAAGAAGAGGATATCTATACAGGAAATATCTTCGAGGAATTTGATCGACAAGTAAAAGCTCAAGAAGCAAAACTTGATAAAAATCATGAGCATCACGAAGAATGTGAATGTCATGATGAAGAATGTGAATGTCATGATGAAGAATGTTCATGTCATCATCACCATGATTCTTAATCTAACTCTCTTTTCATTTCTTATTAGCTAGTTAGAAAGGAAAAATCCGAATCTAAAGGATACGATTATCATTAAAGTGAGGTGATATTATGGCTATTTTAGAACAAGCTTATACTTATTTTACTAAAATTATGAATAAGGAGGAAAGTTTTGTCACGGTGATGAATCGTTCATTACCAGAATTAAAGGCATCAAACGCTTATTCAAGTGAAGAAGTGACCATGATCAGGGATATGTTAAAATCTACGGTCAATAAATATTACTTTTTACGTTATGAAGTAAGAAAAGGGATTGTAGATATGGAACTTGAACCAGAAGAAACAAATGTTTTAATCCTTGGTTTAGCTTTAATTCATTATGTAAAAGATGTGAATTTAGATATGGTCATGGAATTTTTTAAGGAAGATTATAATTATCTGCCTTTAAAAATCAGTTTAGATCAAATTCGTGATTTATATACTTCTATTGGGGATCATCCTATGGAATTGCCTGAAAAAGTCGATTCTGTTTTATCAAAGAAGATTTCCATGAAATATTCTTATCCTGAATGGATGGTCAAGATGTTATTTAAGCATTTTGGTGTTAAAAATACGTACCGCAGTTGTGCATCCTCTAGACATAGTATGCCGATTGTAGTTAATATTAACCCCATGAAGTTTAAAAATGAAACTTTAGATCCTGATTTATTTACGAAATCGACTTTTACAGATTATGCTTATAACTATTTAGGAAAAGAAAAGATTATTACAAATCCTACTTTTAAATCCAATAAAATCTTCGTGGAAGATGAAGCGTTACAATTCCTTGTAGATAAACTTGAACCTTCTCAAGGTGAAGAAATGCTATTTATTGATGATTCAAAAGGAATTTGTGCTTTAGATGCAACTTTAAAAGTTCATGATTTAGCAAAAGTAAGTGTTGCAACAAATAATGTTTTAAATGTCGAACAAATCCGCAACTTGGCACATCGTTTCCAAGTGAAATCGATGGATGTCTTTGCTCTTGATCGTCCGAATTTATTAATTACTCATGTCGCACCTAAATCAAAAGATAAGGTATTATTAATTCCAGATTCTTCAAAAATTGGGTTAATTAGAAAACATCCTGATATCTTATTAACGCTTAGAAGACAAGATTTAGATGAAATCTTAGCTAGTGAAAAAGAGTATTTAAATGAAGCCGCGGCGACTGTAAAAGATGAAGGAATCTTAATTTATAGTGTCTTTACTTTAAATAAGAAAGAAAGCGAAGCGATAATTACGGATTTCTTAAAAGAACATAGTGACTTTAGCTTACTTGAACAAAGACAATATTTCCCCTTTGAAGGACCATGTGATGGATTTTACTATGCGAAACTTCAACGAACTATAAAATAACATGATGAATTTATATAACTATACTCTTACACAATTAGAAAATGAAATGGTTGAGTTAAATCAAAAGCCATATCGCGCAAAACAACTATTTCAATGGATATATGAAAAAGAAGCGAAATCATTCTCGGAAATGAGTGACATTTCGCTTTCTTTTCGTGATGTCTTAAAAGAAAGATATTCTTTAACTTTACCAAAAGTCTTTTTAAGACAAGATTCTACTGATGGCACAATGAAACTCCTTTTAGAAATGGAAGATGGAGCAAAAGTAGAAACAGTCCTAATGCGTTATAGCTATGGAAATGTCTGTTGTGTTACTTCCCAAGTGGGATGTAATATGGCATGTTCATTTTGTGCTTCTGGTCTATTAAAAAAGGTAAGAAATCTAGAAACTCATGAAATGGTTGGGCAAATTTTAGTGATGAATAATCTTCTTAAAGAAGAAGGAAAAGGTGAAAAAGTCACTCATGTCGTAGTGATGGGTACAGGAGAGCCTTTTGATAATTATGATAATGTCATTTCTTTTGTTAGAATCATTAATGATCAAAAAGCTTTAGCCATTGGTGCCCGTCATATCACTGTTTCTACCTGTGGAATTCCTGATAAAATTCGTCAATATGGAAAAGAAGGATTACAAATTAATTTAGCTATTTCCCTTCATGCGCCCAACAATGAATTAAGATCAAAACTGATGAAAATCAATAAGGCTTATCCTTTAGAAACATTAATTCCCGCGGTGAAAGATTATATTGAAAGTTCGGGAAGAAGAGTCACTTATGAATATATTTTATTAAAAGGAGTGAATGATTCTTTAGAATGTGCAGATGAACTTGCAAACTTAATAGCACCAACATTTGCATATGTCAATTTAATTCCTTATAATGAAGTCATAGAAAACTCTTATCGTCGTGCGAGTCATGAAACGGTAAAAGCTTTTCAAGATCGACTCATAAAAAAAGGCGTAAATGTCACGATTCGCAAAGAATTTGGTAGTGATATTGACGCGGCATGTGGTCAATTAAGAGCAAAACATGAAGGGAAGCCTCAATGAAAGTATATCGATATGCATATAAAGTAGATATAGGAAGAATTAGAAAAATTAATGAAGATAATGTCTCAGCATTTATGAATCATGCTGGAGATCTTCTTTTTCTTTTATTAGATGGCATGGGAGGTCATCAAAAAGGCGATGTTGCTAGTAAACTTGCTTTAGAATATATAAAACAGGAATTCATGAAAAGAAATACGACATTTAATAATGTCTTTTTAATGAAACATTGGTTAAGTAATGCCGTAAAAAATGCGAATGAACACGTCAATAGCATCGCTTCTAAAACCCCTTCAATGAAGGGAATGGGTACTACTTGTGTTGGGGTATTAATTTCTAATGATAAGACGTTATTTATGAATGTCGGAGATTCAAGAGGTTATGTCTTTAAGGATCAAAAACTCATTCAAGTAACAGAAGATGAAACATATGCTAATTTTTTATATCAAGTAGGAAAAATTAAAAAAGAAGAAGTTTTATATCATGAAAAGAGAAATGTTTTAACAAATGCTCTTGGAGTTTATCCTAAATTATCTATCACGACAACATTATATAAAGAAGATTATGATGCTCTCCTTTTATGTTCTGATGGATTATATACAATGGTAAGTGATATAGAATTAGAAAATATCTTAAAAAAAGATCTCCCCTTAGAGGAAAAGATTCAAGAATGCATTGATTTAGCCAATAAAAATGGGGGAAAAGATAATATTGGAATTTTATTATGTGAGGTGAAAAAATGAGTAACGAAATTAATCCTGGTGATATTTTTGATGATCGTTATAGAATTACAAAAAATATCGGTGAAGGTGGAATGGCTATCGTCTATGAAGCTTATGATATGTTTAATAAAAAGAATGTTGCTATTAAAATCATGCGCGAAGAGACGATGAAAAATCCCTTAAATTTAACTCGTTTTGAACGTGAGGCTCGAGCCGCGGCTAGTTTATCTAGCCCAAATATTGTCCGTGTCATCAATTTAGGCACCCATAAGGGAAGACCCTATATGGTCAATGAACTTGTGGTAGGACAAACGTTAAAAGAAAGAATTTCTGCCATGGGAAAACTTGGCTTTTTAGAGGCTGTCGAAGATATGTATTGGCTTACTTCCGCGGTGATGGATGCCCATCGTCATAGTGTAATTCATCGCGATATCAAACCCCAAAATGTGTTTATTACTCCAGATGGAACCGTAAAACTCGGGGATTTTGGTATTGCTACTTTCCAAAATCCGTCGGCAAGATTAACCCGTTCTGAAGTGGTCGTAGGTTCTGTTCATTATCTTGCTCCAGAAATTTATAAAGGGGGACAAGCTACACCTCAATCGGATATTTATGCTCTTGGGGTAACCTTTTTTGAAATGATTACAGGAAGAGTCCCTTTTGATGATGAAAATGCTTATACAGTCGCCTGGAAGCACGCGAATGATAAATTTCCATCGGCAAAAAAATTTAATTCAAAAACCCCTAAAATCATCGACCGCATTATTCAGAAAGCTTGTGCTAGAGATTTATCTAAGCGTTATCAGACGGCTTTTGATATGCGTAAAGATTTAGATCGTATCCGTCAAGATCCATCTTTAATTCGTAAAAGATCGATTTTTGAAAGATTATTTTCTAGGAAAAAATAATGATTAAAGGAAAAATTATATCTTACCTTGGAGATCTAGGGGAAATCTATTATGAAAAGAAAAGCATCTTTTGTACTCCAAAAGGGCTTTTTAAAAAAATAGGTATCAAACCCGCGGTCGGAGATGATGTCACTTTTGATGAAGAAAAGAAAGTGATTTTAGAAATTTTACCAAGAAAAAATTATCTTTTAAGACCTACTTTGGCGAATTTAGATAAAGCTTTTGTCGTTTCTTCATTAAAAGAACCAGATTTTTCTAGAGAATTATTAAATATTTTCTTATCTTTTTTAGCTCCTTATGATTTAGAAATATCTTTAATTTTTACAAAAGTTGATTTAGTAAGTGATTTACCTTTTGAATTAATCGATGACTATAAAAAATTAGGATATCCTTGTTATTTATTTTCTAAATATGAAGATAATCAAGAATTATTATCAAAATTAAATGGTACCATTGCTTTTTTAGGTCAAACAGGCGTAGGTAAATCGACAATTATTAATCAATTGATTCCTTCTGCAAAATTAGAAACTTCTTCTATTTCTAAAGCCTTAGGAAGAGGAAAACATACGACCACAAAAAATATTTTAATTCCTTTTGAAAACGGCTTTTTATGTGACACACCAGGCTTTTCTAGTGTCGAATTATCTTATTTTAAAGAGGATTTAGCGCGTTTTTATCCTGGTTTTAAAAATTATGTTCAAGATTGTTATTTTCATGATTGTTTGCACGGAAAAGAGAAAAATTGTGCTATAATAAAAGCAATGAATGAGGGAAAAATTAATCCCATTGATTATGAAATCTATTTAAAATTATTAAATGGACTTCCCTATAGAAAGGATCGTTTTAAATGATTTATGTATCTCCTTCCATATTATCCGCGAATTTAGTAAATCTTCAAAAAGATTTAGCTTTACTTTCCAAAGCTAAAGCAGATTATATTCATATTGATTGTATGGATGGTCATTTTGTAGATAATATCGCCTTTGGTCCTAGTTTTGTTAAACAAATAAAAGCAATATCATCTCTTCCTTTAGATGTCCATTTGATGCTTGATGAACCTTTAAAATATGTCGATGAATTTATCCTCTCAGGTAGTGATATTTTAACGATTCATCAAGAAGTCGTCTCATTAAATGAATTTATGTCTTATCATGAAAAATTAAAAAGTCATCGTGTTTTAGTTGGTTTATCACTTAGACCTAACACCCCTTTAGAGAATATATATCCTTATTTACCATATTGTGATGTAGTCTTAGTGATGTCTGTTATGCCTGGATTTTCAGGACAAAAATTTTATGAATCTACTTATCAAAGAATTGAAATGTTAAATCAATATAGAAAAGAAAATCATCTTTCATATCTTCTAGAAGTTGATGGGGGAGTCGATGAAACGAATATGGATGAATTAAAAAATAAAGGAGTCGATATTTTCGTTTCGGGAAGCTATCTATTTAAAGGAGATATGAAAAGAAAAATAGAAAGGATGAAACATGTCTAAAGTCATTATTGTAACTCCTTCCGCGGATAAAAATTTAATTCGTCAATATGCTACTTACCCAATGATTGGGGTAGAAAAAGGCGCGGATTTAATCTTAAATGAAAAACTTACCCCTCTTTATGCCATCGGAGATTTTGATTCGTATCAAAAACGTTTTTTATTAAGTCGCATGAATGAAAAAAATATCATCACTTTATCGCAAGATAAAGATGAATCCGATACGGAAGGGGCTTTGATGTTTGCTCTGGATCGTTTTGGCTATAATGATGTAGTGATTTTAGCCTCTTTACATGGTCGATATGATCACTCACACGCGCTTTTATTACTTTTAAAAAAATATCATAAAATACATCTTCAAATAGAAGATGCCCAAAATCGCTTATTATATTTTGAAAAGGGTAGTCATGTCGTTATGCAAGATGATTATACGTATGTTGGACTTTTTGGTTTCCCAAGCGCAGTTGTTACTATGGAAAATACCAAATATCCTGTGCATAAATTAAAGTTAAATTTTTGTGAAGTAAAAGCGATTAGTAATGTAATGAAAACAAAAGCTTCATTATTTATCGTCCATAAGGGAAGTGTATTGCTTGTCTTATCCAAAGATCAAGAGGAATAAAATGTCTTATTTAATCGCTTATGGAATTTATTTACTAGCTTATATTTTCATCATCATTTTAGGGTGCACATTTTTTCATTCCTATAAAAAAGAAAAATATCATTTTTTTAAATATTTTCCTTATGAAATGGAAATAGAAGAAACTTTTCCATATTTTCGAATTTTGCTTGCTTTATTTATTGTTTCAGGAATCTTTTTCCATGCCGATTTCTTCTTATTAGAACCTAGTATTCATGTGCCTAATTTTTTATCTTATTTCTTTGGAATTTTATGTATTCTTGGGGATATTTTAATTTTCCCTTTATTTATATATCGACCATCCTCATTCTTAAAAGGACATATTGTGATTACTTCCTTTTTCCTTTCTTTACATTTATTAATGAATCTTGGGGGAATATTTTATATTGTTCGTAGCGATACTTTATTTATCGGAGGAATTATCTTATTTTCTTTAGTTTTACTTATTGAACTCATCTTCTTATTTATGAAAGATTTATCTACTTGGACAAAATTAGAGGAAAAAAATATCGATGGAAAAATAAGCTATGTTCGAGGTAATAATGTTTTAGCGATAAGAGAATGGTTTTTCTTAAGCATGATGTTTATTACCGACATTGGTTTTATTGTTTTTAGAATCATTTCTGAACTACATTAAAAGACAATAAAAAAAGGACTTACGTCCTAATTTATGCAGCTTTCTTTTCCGCCTTACGTAATGTTTTAATTGCGCGAGCGGATAATTTAATTCTTTTTACGTGACCATCACTTGTGGTCATTTTATAAGGTTGTAAATTGACGTTCCATTTTCTTCTTGTGGCGATTAAGGAATGGGAACGCTTGTTACCGCTACGAGGATGTTTTCCAGTATATGGACATTTTCTTGACATAGTTACCTCCTTCATTGCTTCTTGAGTCTTTCATACTATAGCATTTCATTTTGTTAATTGCAATTTTTTTTTGCGTTCTTGTCGATTATTTTTTTTATTAGAATTTAAGGTGAATTTAGCTATTTTTTAGGATTAAATTTTCTTTATTCATCTTTTTTAATTCGAAAAATAAAAGGATCATTCCTAAACTAAAGGATAAAAGATCTGCAATGATAGCACTATATAGCATTGTAATAACACTTGAAGTAATACTTGCAATAATGATTATGGAAGGCACAAAAAAGGCGACATCTCGCGAAAATGAAAGTAAAGTGGATTTTACACTTGAACCCATAGATTGTAATAAAATCGCTAATGATTTTGTAATACAGGTAAAAATAATTCCCCTTAGAAAGATACGGATACAATAAATAGCATATTCTAGATAAGAAGGAGAATTGACATTTCCAAAAATCATAATGATTTCTTTTGGGAATAGTTCAAAAAGAAGGAAGAACACGGTTCCAATAACTAGATTAATCAATAAGATATATTTGATTGTTTGCTTAACTCTTTTTTTGTTTTTTGCGCCCATATTATAGCCAATAATAGGCATTCCCCCTAAAGAGATACCAATCACAATAGAAATTACAATCCCAAATACTTTCATTGATATACCAATAACCGCTAAGGGAGTAATCACTCCATAAGGGGTATTATCACTTGATAAAGTTAGATAACCATATTGATTTACTAATTGATTTGCTACGGTAATAATAATCACAATGGATATTTGAGTAATAAAGGAAGCTAAGCCTAAAGATAGGGATTTTTTAATGATATTGATATTGAATTTAAGCGCGGATTTATCGATTTTAAAATGTTTTGCTTTTCTTAAATATAAAACACTTAAAATAAAGGTAATGAATTGAGAAATAATCGTCGCTAAAGCTGCTCCTAAAATATTTAAATGAAAGCAAAAGATGAATATAGGATCTAAGATGATATTAATTATAGCGCCAAGAAATGTGGTAATCATCGCATATAAAGGACTACCATCACTACGTATTGAAGCATTTAATCCTTGTCCTATCATATAAAAAGGTAATCCACATAAGATGATAAATAAGTAAGTTCTAGCATATTCATAACATTCTTTTTCACTAGGATTTGCACCAAAAAGAAGAAGAATTTGCTCTTGAAAAATAAAACCAAACAAAGTTAAAACTAAGGAAATAATGATTAATAAAATCAAACCATTTCCTATACTTTTACTTGCCTTATCTTCTTCTTTAGCGCCTAAAAATAAGTTAAAAGAAGCACTAAAACCATCTCCAATAAGTAAGGCAAAAGCAAGCGCAATAACGGTAAAAGGATAAACGATATTTGTCGCCGCATTTCCACTTGTTCCTGCTTCACTCCAACCAATAAAAATTTGATCTACAATATTATATAGACTTGCTACAAGCATTGATATAACGCAAGGAAGAGCAAACTTTCTTAATAGAAAGGATATTTTATCTTTTTCTAAATCTAATGTGTTTTTCATAAATTCATCTCCATTCATAAAAAATCGTAAGTCTTCAATTGGACTTACGCATGAGCAACACATTGAAATGGACTTGATTTATGTAGTAATTATAGAAAATAATTTTTCTTTTTGTAAGAAGTTTTTAAAATTTTAAAAGGTTTTATAAGAGATTATAAAGATGTGTAATGGGACAAAAGTGAGAAAATTCATGAATTTTATAAAAGAAGTTGATAATTTCATTTGGATTTCATACAATAATCGTGGTAAAGGTCTTTTTTATTATTCATGTAATAAGAAAGATTCTTACACGAACTTAATTTTTAAGTGGGAATTCCCACTTTTTCTTTTGTAAGGGGGTGAGATGATGAACATCGAAGACTTAAAAAAATATTTATTACCTTTAATTAATGAACTTGGATTTATTCTTGAAAAGCTTCAGTATGGTAGAAAAGATAAAGAAAATTATTTAACGATTGAAGTTGAAAGAGAAGATCTATCTCCCATTCGATTAGATGAGATTGAAAAATTATCGAATGCTTTATCTACTAAATTAGATGAGATTGATTTAATTGATGAAGAATATATTTTAGATGTATCTACTTCAGGAGCGGAAAAAGAACTCCATGATTTATCTATTTTACCTAAATTAGTGGGTAGAAAGATGGAAATCAGATTAAATAATCCTATCAAAGGAGAAAATATCTATTTAGGAATCTTAAAAGAAATCGATGATAATCATTTGACCCTAAGTTATAAAGTCAAAACAAGATCAATGGAAGTAAATATTGATCTAGAAAATATTGCTAAGGCAAAACTTGCTGTTTAATAGGAGGATAAAAATAATGGCAAAAAAAGTAGTCGCTGATAAAAAGGTAGGAATGAATACAAAACTTTTTCTTCTTGCAATTCAAGAAATGGAAGAGAAAAAAGGGATTCCTACTGAAAAAACAGTAAAGGCATTAAAAGAGGCAATTGAAGGTGCCCTAAGAACTAAAGGATATGAAGATACGATGTTTCGTACCGAAATCTCTTTAGAGGAAGCAAAAATTGAAATATTTGGTTTATTTCATGTCGTAGATACTGTAAATGACGATGTTTTAGAGATTTCTCGTGAAGATGCTTCCGCAAAATTACTCGAGGTTCCAGGAGCCTTTATCGATGCAGAAAATAATTTAAATTTACCAATTTCCATCGACAATTTTACAACTGCACAAGCGAAAAAATGTCAAAATATTTTTATTCAAAAGATTCGTGAAATTGAAAAGGCAATTATCTATGAAGCTTATTCTAATAAAGTTGGAGAAAACGTTACAGTTTCTGTAGAAAAAGTGGAAGATCGTTTTATCTTTATTAATTTAGGTAAAACCACGATTACGATGGATAATCGTCAATTAATCGGAAGAGAAACCTTCAGAGTCGGTGATCAAATTCGCGTTTATTTATCCAAAGTTGATTCCTCATCTCAAGGTCCCCAAATAGTGGTATCTCGTGCGGATCCTAACTTCTTAAAACGTCTTTTTGAAGAAGAAAATAGAGATGTTTATGATGGAACAGTCATCATCAGAAATATCGCTAGAGAAGCAGGTGAACGTTCTAAAGTTAGTGTAGAATCAACTGATCCAAATGTGGATCCAGTAGGGGCATGTATTGGTCCAGGTGGAACCAAAATTCAAAAGATTTGTAACCAAATCAATCATGAAAAAATCGATGTTGTACAATATCATGTTAGTCCAGGCCTATTTATTGCCGAAGCTTTAAAACCCGCGGAAATTGTCGGTGTTTATATTGTTTCTGAAGAAGAAAAGAAAGCGATTGCCGTCGTTAAAGATGGTGGTTTAAAAATCGCTATTGGTAAAAAAGGCGTTAACGCCCGTCTTGCTGGAGCGTTAACAGAATACCATATCGATATTCTTGAAGAATCGATAGCTAGAGAACAAAACGTTCCTTTTGTTACAATGGAAAGAATGAAAGAACAAGAAGATGCTTTGATTTATGAAATCCGTCGTCAAAAGATTATGGAAGAAAACAAGAAGAAAGAAGAAGAACGCCTTAAGAGAATCAAAGAAGAAGCTCAATTAAAAGCAAAAGCTCAAGAAGAAGAAAATAAGACTTCTCAAGAGGAAGAAGTGATTCAAGAAGAAGTAAAAGAAGAAGTTATTCCTGAAGTTAATGAACCAAAAGTCGAAGAAACCGTGGAATATAATCCTGTTATCACGGGTCAAAGAGTTAATCTAGAAGAATTAGAACGACAAATTGAAGAAGAAAAGAAGAAGAATAACAATAAACAAAACTTCCGTAAGAAAAAAGAAGAAGTTGAAGAAGAGGAAGAAGTCGAAGAAAAGAAAGTGGATCGTAGCAATTATTTAGATATCTACACCGATGAAGAACTTGAAGAACTCGATGAAGAAGAACGAGAAAATGAAGAATACGATGAAGATGATGAAGATGAAGATATCGACTATGATGAATACGATGAATACTATGAGGACTAATGATGAATCAAAAAAAGATTCCCCTTCGTCGTTGTGTCGTTACTAATGAATCTTTACCCAAAAAAGAACTATTACGAATTGTACGTTCTAAAGACGGAAAAGTATTTATTGATCTTACCTCGAAAGCGAATGGAAGAGGTGCTTATATTAAACTAGATGAAAAAGTCATTTTAGAAGCCAAAAAAAGAAAGTGCCTATCTAGAGCTTTAGATATAGAAATTCAAGATGAACTTTATGAGGAGATGCTAAAACTTGCTAAAAAAAATTAATTCTTATATTTATTTCGCTTTTGCTAGTAAATCCATAGTTTTAGGTGAATCTACTATCTATAAAATGGCTAAAAATAAAGTATATTTAGTGATTCTTGCAAGTGATTTATCGCTTAATAGTCAAAAAAAGATTATCGCAAAATGTGAAGAATATCATGTCCCTTGGATACATTATGAAACGAAAGATACCTTAGGTAACATCATCAATAAGGGAAATGTTGGAATTATAGGAATTTTAAATCAAGGCTTAGCAAAAGCCATATTACAAAGTGCAAAGGAGGAGAATTAACATGCAAAAAAAGAAATCAAATAATAATAACCGCATCAGCAATTTCCAAAAGCAAGATGTAAATCACAAGCATAAGCAAAATATGACTAAGGTGAATAATGGAGTATTTATTTATATGGATGTTTTAAGTGTCTCTGAACTTGCAAAACAATTAGGGCTAAATCCTTCCGATATTATTAAATATCTTTTTATGGAAAAGAAAATCATGGTCAATATCAACTCGCAATTAGATGATGATACCATCGGAGAAATCTGTTTAAATTATGGCTATGATTTTAAAAAAGAAAAAGTGGTTGCAAAAGAGCGTTTTGAGGAAATTGAAATTCATGATGATCCAAAAGATTTAGTAGAAAGACCTCCTGTCGTGGTCATTATGGGTCACGTAGATCATGGGAAAACCACTTTAATTGATACGATTCGTGATTCTCATGTCGCAGAAGGCGAAGCTGGTTTAATTACCCAACAAATCGGCGCATATCAAAAAGATATTGGAGGCAAAAAAATCACATTTTTAGATACTCCAGGTCATGAAGCATTCACCGCGATGCGTGCACGTGGCGCTTCTGTTACAGATATCGCCTTAATTGTTGTCGCCGCGGATGATGGGGTAATGCCCCAGACAAAGGAAGCGCTTGATCACGCGAAAGCCTCAGGTGTAGAAATTATCGTTTGTATTAATAAAATTGATAAACCAACAGCCAATATTGAAAAAGTCAAAAATGAACTTGCTAACGAAGGCATTATTCCTGAAGAATGGGATCCTCAAAATGGCTATATCTTTAAAGAAATCTCTGCAAAACAAAAAATTGGTATCGATGAATTATTAGAAACCATCTTAGAAGTTAGCGATGCGATGGAATTAAAAGCAAATCCAAAACGTCTTGGATTAGGAACCGTGATTGAAGCATCACTTGATAAAAATGAAGGACCAAAAGCGACGATTTTAGTGCAAAATGGAACTGTCAATGTCTCTGATCATATGGTCATTGGTACATCTTATTGTAAAGTTAGAAGAATGGTGAATGAATATAAAAAGTCGTTAAAATCTGCAGGACCATCTACGCCAGTCGTGGTCACAGGAATTGATGAAGTTCCTGTCGCTGGTGATCGATTTATGGTTTTCCAAGATGAAAAGACTGCTCGAGAAGTTGCCGCGAAGCGAAAACTCGAAAAACGTAACGAAGAATTAAGACCATCATCTACCTTATCGCTTGATGAAATCTTTGCCCAACAAAAAGAATCAGAACAAAAACATATTAATGTGGTGTTACGCGCAGATTTACAGGGTTCTGTAGAAGCTTTAAAATCTTCATTAGAAAAACTTTCTGTCGAAGGTATTAAAGTCAATATCATTCGCGCGGCTTCTGGAGCCATTTCTGAAAATGATATTTTACTTGCAGCGACAAGTCATGCGATTGTCTATGGCTTTAATGTTCGTCCTGATGCTTTAGTTAGACAAAAAGCTCTCGAGGAGCATGTTGAAATCCGTCTTCATACGATTATCTATGCTTTAACTGAAGAAATTGAAAAAGCGATGAAAGGAATGCTTTCTCCAATTGAACAAGAAGTCATTTTAGGAAATGCTGAAGTTCGTCAATTATTTAAAGCAAGTAAAGTAGGAACTATCGCAGGATGTATGGTCACTAATGGCTATTTAAAACGTGCTTGTGATATTCGTTTAATTCGCGATGGAATTGTGATTTATACAGGAAAACTAGCCTCACTTCGTCGTGGTAAAGATGATGTAGCAAAAGTCAACCAAGGTTTTGAATGTGGTCTAACCATTGAAAACTTCAATGATATTAAAGAAAACGACATCATTGAAGCTTATGAGATACAACAAGTAGAAAGGAAGTAGTATGGCAAATAAAAAGGAAAGAATCAAATCTTTAATTCGTAAAAATATCTCGGATATTATCCTTTTTGAATTAAAAGATCCTTTAATGAAGAGTGTCACTGTAACATATGTTGATGTTTCAGATGATTTTTCTTATGCAAAAGTCTATGTTACTTGTTTTGATGAAAATAAAAAGGATAAAGTAGTCGATGAACTTACGCGTTTAAAAGGCGTGATTCGTTCTTATTTAGCGAAAACTTTAGATATTCATCGAATTCCAAGTTTAAGCTTTTATTATGATGACACTTTTAAAAAGGGTGAACGAATTGATGAACTCTTAAAGTCTTTGCAAAAAAAAGAAGATTAACAAAATATTTAAGAATGCATATATTAGTTTATGAATAACTTCATGATGCATTCTTTTTTTATTGATGAATTCATTACTTATTTATGGGCCTATTTATTTCCTAACTATACTTTAGGAAATATTTCCATGGATTTACTTTATGAAAAACTAAAAAAATACTTAAAGACCCTTACTAAAGATGAATTTAATAAGGAAATAATACAATTAAAAAGGGATATTAAAGAAGATATGGATTTTTATTTAGAAAAAGATCCCTCAATTCATGAAAAAGAAGAATTAATCTTAACAAATTCTTCTTTCAAAGAAGTTGTTTTATATCGTTTTTATCATCTTCTATATCTTCATCATGAAACTCTTTTAGCGCTTTTTTTCATGAACGAAGGAAAGAAAATAAGTGCAATAGAAATTCATCCTGCTGTATCGATTGGTGTTCCATTTTTTATTGATCATGGGCTTGGTGTAGTAATCGGGGAAACCTCGATTATTAAAAAAAGAGTACAAATCTATCAAGGAGTCACTTTAGGCAGTAAATCATTAAAAGAAGGAAGTAAATTAAAAGGGATAAAAAGACATCCTACAATTGAAGATGATGTTGTTATTTATGCATACGCAATGGTGTTAGGGAATATAATTATTCCAAAAGGAACAATTATTAAAGCTCATCAAATCATCTATTAAAATAAAAGAAAAATTTGTAATCTTTTGTCGAATCTTGTCGAATTGTGTCAAAAAAATGATTTGTGACATCTTTTTGTCATAAATCACTGATTTATGTCATAATTCATGTCTTAAGAAATATAATTATTCCTATAAAAGCGATTTTTTGAACAAACAAAACATCGATTGATTTTTAAAATTATCCCTAAATTCAGCCGTTTTATTTATGGCAATTTATGACAAAATTATTTATGACATTTTTTTGACATAAATTGTTCATATGTGATATAATAAGTTCGTAACATAGAAAAGAGGAAACTTCGATGAATTTAGGAATGGAAGATGAAACATTAGAATTTAAAAAATCAACTGGTGAATTAAAAGAAGCTTTAATCTCCATTTGTGCAATGCTTAACAAACATGGAAGAGGAACGCTTTATTTTGGTGTTTATCCAAATGGAGAGGTTAATGGTCAAGGGGTAACTGAATCAACTTTAAGAGATATTTCTAGAAAAATTTATGAATCAATTACTCCGACGATTACACCTATCATACGTCGTGTAATGTTTAATGATAAAGCTGTTATTGAAGTAGAATTTAATGGTGAAGAAAAACCTTATTCTTGTAATGGAATATTTTATATTCGAAGCGCGGATGAAGATAGAAAAATTCCATATAATGATTTAAGAAAACTTTTCGAATACAATAATGAAAGTAGTTGGGATAAAAAACTTACAAATTATACATTCAAAGATATTAAATTAGATTCTTTTGATAAGTTTTATAGAAAGGCTACTAAATGTGGTAGATTAAAAGATATAGGGAATAATCCTGAAATGGTTTTAAAAAGATTAGGATTAATAAAAGATAATTATTTAACTAATGCTTGTTATTATTTATTTTCATCTTTAAATCCGATTGTTTTAAAAATGGCAGTATTCGCTACAGACGAAAGATATACTTTTTTAGATATCAGAAGAATCAAGGGAAATATCATTGATCTAATGGATGAAGCAGAAGATTACATCAAAGAAAAAATCATGTGGAAAGCAGAAATCATTGATATGTCTCGCGTAGAAACACCTGAAATTCCCTTAAAATCTTTAAGAGAAATCATTTGTAATAGTTTTGCTCATGCACGATATAATACTGCAACTGAACATTGTATAGAAATTTACCCAAGTAAAATTAGTATCTATAATCCTGGAACTTTTCCTATTGGATATACTCCAGAGGATTTTGTGAAAGAAGATTTACATTCTGTAATAAGAAATCCTTTAATTCTAGATACTTTATATCTATCCGAGGATGTTGAAGCATTTGGAAGTGGTTTTAAAAATGTCTATGCAGAATGTAAGAAAAATCATGTAGGTATAGATTACATTATGGGTTCTTTAGGCTTTTCTTTCATTTTTTTGCGTCATAATTATTTTAGACGCAATAAATTAAATTCTAGAGAAGAAGTTCTTAAAGAAGAAGAGAAGATTATTTTATCATTCTTAAAAAATCAACCTAAAAGCTCTATTGGAGTTCTTTCTAATAAAATGGAAAAATCCTCAAGAACTATACAAAGAATGCTCAATAAATTAAAAGAAATGGGTTATATTAGGCGTGTTGGGAATACCCGAGGTTATTGGGAAGTAACGAATAATTAACTAAGTATATTATTATAAATTTTCTTCTACTTTCTATATAGAATTTATGCTTTATATTAAGCTTTTTTAGGTGAAAAATGATAAACTTGGCAATATCTCGCTTTTTGTGCTATAAAGCAATCGTTGGATACTTTATATGGGTGTCTTTGCATAAACGGGAGTACCATTATTTTTAGGAATATCCAAAGGAGTGCTGTAAAATGAATATAAAAAATAGTGAAAAAAAAGATATGGAAACGCTTCGTATTATAGCCGAATTTGTAGTGGAAGAATATAGATTCATGCGTACATTCTCTTCTGCAGTAAAAAAAATTTACGGCGAGGATTCAAAACGTTATATTTCCGCTTATACCTATCACGAAAATAAGGTTCGTGAATTAATGGAAAAATTCGATTTAAAACTTGGATTTTTTGATGGTTGGGAATACGATGAAGGTTTACCTGTAACTCCCTTAAATGTGGATGAATTTGATGTCTCCAATCAGTTAATCGTGGAACAGACAATTGAGCCTACGGTGATAACGTCGGAAGGTAATATTATTAGAATTGGTACAGTGAGCCTTTCTCGTAAAGAGATTTATGAAGTAAATAAAAAACTGGAGGATAATGAATGATGTATATTGGTATTGATTTAGGAACAACAAATAGCGCAATTACGTCTTTTGATGGAAAAACAACTCGTGTTTGGAAAAGTCCTGAGCAAAATGATGTCACACCAAGTGCGATTTATATAGCAAAACGTGGTGGTATGTTTTGCGGAAAGAAAGCATATGATAATGCTCCACTTAACCCTGATAATGCCACACTTCTTTTTAAGCGTTTGATGGGAACAAGTACGAAGCTTAAATTGGGTGATATTGAAATGACACCTGAAGAATGTTCTGCAGAAGTTTTAAGAACACTCTTTGGATATTTACCAGAGGAAGTACGTAACGATGAAAAAACAGGAACTGTCATAACTGTTCCAGCGGCTTTTAATCAAATGCAAAAAGATGCAACAAAACAAGCTGCTTTTAGTGCTGGAATCAAAAAAGTTGCCCTCATACAAGAACCTGTTGCTGCAATTATGAGTATAGCAAAACAACAAAATATCAATGGAGTCTTTTTAGTATATGATTTCGGTGGAGGCACTTTTGATGTATCGATTGCAGAGCGTGTTGGTAGCAAAATCAATCTTTTAACTAATGATGGAATATCTTTTTGTGGAGGTCGTGACTTTGATACTTTGCTTTTCGATAATGTTGTTTTACCATGGTTACACGAGAACTTTAATCTTCCAGAAAATTTCAGAATAAAAGACAAATATGCAAAACTTATTCGTGTGGCAATTTGGGCAACTGAACAGGCAAAAATCGAATTATCAGCTCAAGAATCTGCTGTTGTTCGTCTTGATGAAAGTGCAATCCATTGCATGGATGAAGATAATAATGAAATATATTTAGAAGTACCAGTTACTCGTTCTCAATATAATTCATTAATAGAGCCAAAAATTGATGAAACTATAGTAAAAACGCGTCAAGTCATTGAAAACGTTGGATTAAAACCCGAAGACATTAATTGTATTGTCTTTGTAGGGGGACCAACACAATATAAATTTATGCGTGACAAAGTGTCGCATGAACTCGGCATTGCTGCGAATAACGATGTTAATCCCATGACAGCGGTTAGCGAGGGTGCTGCAATCTATGCCGAAAGTGTTGATTTTGAAAAAACAAAAGGCGGACAGAAAAATGAAAAGGGAATAGTCAAGGCTAGCGCGTATGGATTGGAATTTCGTTATAATGCCCGTACTTCTGCGGATAAGGCTAAAATCGCGGTTGTTTTTCAAAATGCTAATAAATTAGAATTTGAGTTTAAGTGTATGGAAACTGGCTGGATGAGTGGAAAATGGAACTTGCAAGTAATTCTATCGTTTCCGTTGATTTACCAAACTTGGGAGAAAATCATTTTAACGTTCAATGTACAGATGAAAATGGTGCTGATATAAAATTAGAAAGTTCAACTATCGTCATCACAAAGACGCTTATAAATATTGGAAAAATTCCATGTGCTCATTCTGTTGGAGTAGAATTAGAAGATCCTGTAACTCATAAACCAATTCTAGATTATCTTATTAAAAAAGATGATTTGCTTCCTAAGAGTGGAACTGTTAAATACAAAACGACGAAGCGTATTAATGCAGGTAGTTCCGATTCAATTTCCTTTAAACTTTGGGAAGGTGAAATTACTGATCCCATTGTTTACAATAGGTTTATTGGGGAAATAACAATTAGTGGAAATTCTTTTGAATACGGGATAATCCCTGTCGGAAGTGAAATTATCTGCGAATATACTTTTTCAGATAGTGGAAATATTGAAACAAAGGTCACTGTTCCATCTGTAGGAATTACAGAAGCAAAAGATAGCTATGATAGATTAAGTGGACAAATCGATTTTAATAATGATTACGAAAAGGTATTAAATGAAGCACAAAATCTACTCGATAAAATTGACGAGTTGACCGAAAACCAATTTGATACAAAATTGGATGATATAGCAGAAAAAATTATTGCTTATGTTGAACGTGGTGATGAATTGAGTGCAGAAGAATTACAAACCTTATTTGAATTAGTTCAAACAAGTAAAGGAGTTGTTGCCGCCTTTATACAAGAAAATAGAACATCGGTTTGGCAACAAGAACTTGATTCAATTGTTCATGATTTTACTACATTTGAAGAAAATGCTACTCCTGCTATGATAAAGCAATTCAATAGTCTAAAAGAGAGTGCGCAAAGAGCAATTGATATGAATTCGTCAACTGCTGAAAAATTATTAGAACAAATGCGTGAAATTACTGCAAAAGTTATGTTTAGCAATGATGAAATTTACCTAGCTATTTTTTCTTTTATGGCAGAGAATCCCCAAGATTTCAATAATTCCGTGCTCTATCATGAACTTATTATTCAAGGAATACAATATGTTCAGCAAAATGATATTAGCAGTTTAAAAAACATTATTTCTAGATTACTTCAAATTAGAATACCAAAAGAAGATTCTGAATTAGATGTGATGCTAAAGGGATCTGGTCTAACAAAATAAGAGTTAAATCAATTAAACTAAATAGTCAATTTGATTTAAAAAACTTAAACAATGAGTTTAAAGCAAACATTATTTGATTTAACATAATTATTTTTCAAATATTGTAAGAAAGAAAGGAGCATATTAACAAATGTTTGATGCATTTTCCATTCTCGGTGCTACTCCGACTGATAGCAGCGAACGATTACAGGAACTACTCGAAGAAAAAGAATTACTTTCTGACGATACAAGCGAAGTACAAGAAGCTTACTCTGATTTAACAAATCTCAAAAAAAGATTACGTCACGAAATTGAATATTTCTGTAGGGACGATTTTCATGATTTTCGACAAATGGTTAATAGTAACCAAAAACCTACCATTGTTAATATAGCAGATATTTTCATTAATATTGGACTATGGTTTGAAAAAGAAAATGTCGAATTATTTGATAAAATAAACGATGCGCGGCTTGTAGGTGGTTATTCTCAAATTGAAAGTGAAAATGACATAGTTGTGATGATGGAGAAGATTAGACAAGAATGTATTTCATCTGCTAATTCATATCTTGATGGTTTTGATGTGGAAACTCATGTAAACATTTTTAATCAAATCGTTAAAAATAGCAATTTTGCAAGTTTCTTTATCGATGAGTTAATGGCACACTATGAATTGACCATGAGCGAAACTTTGCAAAGTAAAGAAGATGAATGTAATAAATACTTTAATGAAATTGAAAGCATTTGCGATGATTTCAATAGTGGCGAATCATTATCTCCCGATTTACAAGATAAGATTAAAGAACTGGAAGTAGTTTTAAAAGATTGGGACCACTACGCTCAACCCTTACAAAAAAACGCACAAGCCCGTGGTGGACAGCACGAAAAAAGCAAAAAATTGGTATTTGATTTTCGCAATCGGCTTATAGATCTTTGTTATGCTTCTCAAAAGATGTTGCAAAATACAATGGATAATTTGAATAAAGCAGATTTTCACACAAAATATTGTTTGGCAATTGAAAGAGAAATTAATAAATCAATAGCATTGGAAATACTTGAAAAAAAGGTGAATGATAGTATTTCATTCATTGAAGCATTAATTTATTTAATACAGATTTTAAGCCATGTTTTTGCTGAACTTGAAATTATTGTTGAGCAACTGAATGAAGATAAAACTCAACTTATCCAATTAAAGAAAGACCTTATTAAATTTCGAAAGCAAATTCGGAGTGCTAAACGGAGTTCTTATAATGATATGTCATATCGTTACAATAAACCTAGCTTTGGTCGGGTTTTACTTGGATTTTTAGCTGCACTTTGTGTCCCTGGAACAATCACGGGTTTTGGTACTGGAAATATTATTTTTGGTGTTGTTTCTCTTATTTTAGGATTGGTATTAGGAATTTGTTGTATAGCATTTAATAAAATAAAAGGTCTCTAATTGCATTCTATCTATAATGAAGTAGCAAATAAGAGTGAAGGATAGAGTAATATTACTATAAAACTAACTAATGATAATTTTGAAACATA
This sequence comes from uncultured Bacilli bacterium, assembly GCA_947626895.1. Taxonomy (GTDB): domain Bacteria; phylum Bacillota_I; class Bacilli_A; order RFN20; family CAG-449; genus CANRPC01. Next base: position 13,071 of record CANQTY010000002.1, on the reverse strand, counting down.
CTTTTCACTAATAAGAAATCCATCAGGTTTGTATGTAACTATTGGTTTGAATAGTTTATCTTTAAAATTTTTAAGCATAAAGCAAATATAAAATCGCAGTATATTAAATAAATCTTATAATTATGCAGCATTAGAAAGTTATATATTTATTCGATTAATGCAACAAATTATATTTCATAGTTTTACTCAATAATAAGTAAGAATGTCCAGTGATTGGACTTTCTTTTTTGTGAACAAACAAAAAAAGCATAGTGAACTTTAATGTACAAAAAAGAAAATAATTGTTGAGTTCAAATATAAATCATGCTAATATTACTCGGAAGTAAAGGCGTAGAAAGGTTGATAAATAATGAAAAAAAGTATAAAAAAGGGCTTATTATTAAGCATAATAGGCTTATGTAGTGTAATTAATGTATCTTGTGAAAAAGAAGAAAATACCTCCATTTATTCACAAAATAGTGAAATTACTTCTTTAGATAGTTCTTTAACTAGTGATGAAGAAGTATCTTCAAGTAATAGTGACACTACTAGCACTTCAAGTGAAGATAGTTCATCACAAGATAGTCAAACTTCATCAAGTATTGATTTAACTAATAAAGTGAAAATTACATTTAAAAACGATGATGATAGTGAACTTACTTTTGTTTATATTGATAAGGGAGGAAAAGTAACTTATCAAGGAGATACTCCAACTAAAAATGTACCAAGTACGGAAGAAAATAGAGTACAAGAATATACTTTTGAAGGATGGAGTTTATCTATTGATGGGAAAATAGTAGATTTAAGTACTTTAACTTTTAATGAAAATACGACTTTATATGCAAGATTTAAAGAAGTATTAAAAAAGTTTACTATTACATTTCAAGATGATAAGGGAAATACTCTTGATACTCAAATAGTAGAATATGGATCTTCTGTTACATATAAAGGTAAGGTACCCTCAAAAGAAGATAGTGCATCAAATGGTGCTTATTCTCAATACTTCTTTACGGGTTGGAATAATAGTGAAAAATTAAATGAAGTTAAAGAAGACGTAACTTTAACTCCTATATTTACCGAAAGAAAGCTATTTGCTTATGAAATTAAAGGCGAAGGTAATAATCAATATATTTCCATCAAAGAAGGGGAAGATGCTAGAACAATCAATAATTTAGATAACTTTGAATTACGTATTCCAAGCACAATCGAAGAAAAGCCTGTAAGAGAAATTCCTTCTAAAGCATTTGTATCTTATACAAAAGCAAAAGTCATTTCTGTTCCAAATAGTGTACAAACCATTGGAGATGGTGCATTTAAACTTGAAAGCAATTTGAACTCTTTTACAAAATTTTATCTTCCTTTTGTTGGAGCAAGTCGGGATGCTAATGTATCTGTTGATTCCTATGGAGATTCAGATTCAAAATATCTTAAAAACAAAATGAAATATATTTTTGAGAGTCATTCAATTGGACATCCATATTCTTTAACCATTACTGATGCAGATAAAGTAGGTACATATGCATTTCATAATGATGATTATGTTAGAGAAATTGAATGCAATGAAGGAATGACACATATTAGTTATTATGCATTTTACAATTGTACATATTTAAAGAATTTATATTTACCTAATTCACTAACTTATTTAGGTGCAGGTTTTGCCGCAAATAATTGGTATTCACTACAATATACAACCGATGAAAATTATAATTATTTAGGAAGTAAATCGAATCCTTATATGGTGCTATATGAACCTTTAGATGATAACATTGAAGATGTTGTTGTACGTAAAGATGTTAGATTCATCGCAGATGGAGCTTTTTATAATTGCACAAAAATTAAATCAGTTGATTTAGGAAAAGTTCAATATATTGAATCTGGTGCCTTCAATTGTGCATTTGAAAAACTAGAACATTTAGAAATACCTGATAGTGTTATCCGTCTAGGGAAAAATGCATTCATGGGATTTACTGATTCTGGTCCTGATGCAGAACATACAAATAGTCTAAAATCAGTAAAAATCGGTAAGGGTGTAAAAACGATTGAAGAATATTGCTTCCAATATGCTAAGGCTTTAGAATGGATTTACATTCCTGCTGGAGTTGAAATGATTGATCGAGGTATGTTTTCAGATTGTACAAATCCTGTAATTTATTGTGATGAGGTAAAAACTCCAACGGCTTGGAGTCAATATTGGAATGGAAATAAATTTAAAGTCTATTGGAAGAATCAATGGGAATGGAAAGATAATGTTCCTACTCCTAAAGGTGACTAAAATAGCTAAAAATAGGTAAAAATTAAGCGTATAAGGACGAATCTTTATACGCTTTTTACCATTTAATTATCTTCAAATTGTTTTATAAATTCATCTAGTTCATCTTTAGATGGATATTGATCTTGATCATGAGATATAGCATACGCGCCTGAGGCATTCGCGTATTTTAAAATATTTTCTAATTCTTTTTCTATATTTTCATAATGGATGGATTCTAAATAGAATAAAGCTCCAGCAAGAAAAGCATCACCTGCACCTAAAGTAGATAGACATAAACAAGGATAACTTGGTAAAGAAATCTTTTTATGGTGATAAATAATATCTCCACCTTTATCTCCTTTTGATAAAAGAAGTAATACATCTTGATTTAACGCTGCTTCATTTAAATTTAATAAGGTGGCTTCATCTTCACTTACTTTTAAAATATCGATATGGGGTAAAATCTTTTTATAAATCTTTATCATGTCATCATTTGATTTAAATAATGATGGTCTTAAATTGACATCAAAACTAATTCTTTTATGTAATTTATGTAATTTTTTCATTAAATGAAGCATCTTTTTTGCACTTCTTTTATTCGTTAAGGCTAAAGAAGAAAAGTGAAAAGTATCCGATGTTTTATATAAAATACGAGGGATTTTAGGGAATAATTCATAAGTTCTATGAAGTTCGAATGTAAAATGACGATCATGATTTTCATCTAAAGTGACATAAGTTACACTAGAATGAACTTTTTCATTTTGACTTAAAAATGCGAATATATTTTTATGTTTATAAATATCATCAAAGAGTTTTACTCCTTCTTCATCATGGCCAATAATGGAACAGAAAAAGCATTTATTTCCTAAATGCCCATATCGTTTTGCTACATTATAAGGAGCTCCTCCGGCATAAAAAGATGTAGTTTCTCCTTGAATCGTATCTAAAACCATTTCTCCAATAAAAGTAATCATATTGCACCTCATCAATAATATAGCAAACTAGTTCTAATTCTTCTATAAAGAGAATAATTTTTATTAGGTGAAATAATGGAAGAATTAACTGCTATTAGGAGACGACTCATGCAAAAAGAAAAGAAAAAAAGAAGTAAAATCCTTAGTTTTTTTGAATTTTTACTCATTGTTATTGCACTTTTATTAGGCTTTTTAATTTATGCTAGAAATGATGAAGATGGGAAATTATTTTCTTCATTTTTGAAAATCGATGTTTCTTTTAAGAAAATGAATGAAGATATTGATTTTGCTCTTGCTAAGATGATATCGAATTTTAATATTTTTAAAGATACCAATAATAATCAAGAGGAAATGGTTGATATTATTTATTCTTATCAAAAAGAAGATAAAAATTATTATCAAACAAGTGATCATTTAATTCCGATGTTAAAGGATGGTCAAATTTTAAAAATTGAAGAAAATGAAGATGATTATAATATCACCTTAAAATATCAAGGAAAGATTCTTGCTTGTTATTATGAAATTAAAGATATTTATGTAAAGACGGGAGATATTCTTTCAAAAGGGGATATTTTAGGGAGTTATGATGAACATTTTAAAGTTTTATTCACTCAAGATGGAACTTCATTAGACTATGAAGAAGTCTTATTATCCTAGATTTAAGATTGATTTATCTACTTTTGTTTTTATCTTTTTAGGAATCTATTTTAATGCACTATCTTATTTAATCATCTTCTATTTTTTAGCGTTTATTCATGAATGTTTTCATTTAATTATGGCCAAAATATTTCATGTAAAAATTGGACAAATGGTCTTTCATCCTTTAGGTTTTTCTTTAGAACTAAAGGATATCCTTTATGAAAAAAGTTATAAGCAGATTATCATTTATCTTGCAGGTCCATTAAGCTATTTTATTTCTTATCTTCTTTTATATTTTTTTTATAAAAGTGGTATCCTTTCTTATTATGGATATTTAACTTCTCAAGAAAATAATTTATCTTTACTGCTTTTTAATTTAATTCCTTTTTATCCTTTAGATGGGGGCAAAATAATGGAAGTGATTTTACTGAAGATATTTCCTTCAAAAAAAGCGATTAAGATAAGAATAGGAATTACTTTAATGTTATCAATTTTCTTATTAAATCTTTGTATTCAAGAAGAGCAATTATTATTATTCTTCTTTCTTTTATATAGTAGTTTATCTTCCTTATTCTGCTTTAGAAAAGAATATCGAATGTATTTAGAATCAAGAATTGGTCATGTTTCTTCTTTTAAAGAAAAAACCACAAAAGAAGAGAATATTTATCATTTCTTTCATAATCTATTACTTGAAAAGAATAACTTAATTGATGAAGAAACTTATATTTTAAAAGAGAAGATGAAAACACTTTTAAAACATAAGACTTAGTCTTTCTTATTGAATTTCTTCTTTTCTTTTTTTATACTTTATGTGAAAGAAGAAAAAAATTATGAAACAAAAAATTGATGTAGAGAAAATTAAAAATGAAATTTCATCTTATTTAAAAGATGATACTTTTTTAAACTATAGTGAAGATGAAAATAGTTCTACAATTCATCTATATTTTAATAAAGATAATCTTTATGATGCTTTTTCTAAATCCTCTTTATTAAATCCCGATATTTATGAATCTGTACAAGAAACTTTATCTTATGTTGATAAGAAAAAGAAAGTAAAATTTGAATTTCATTTTAGTGAAGATATCTCAAGTGAAGAAAAAGAGCGAGTAAAAAAAGCTTTTAAAGCCCATTATGCTCAAGAAGTATTAAGAAGTAAAAAGCAGTCCTTTAAAAATAAGATTCTTGCTTTGGTTTTATTACTAGTTGGAGCGATCTTTTTAATCGTTGATGGTATTCTTCTTGCTTTAGGAAATCAATTTATTTTCCAAAATATTATTGAAATTGTCGCTTGGGTATTTATTTGGGAAGCCGCGAACGTCTTCTTCTTCGAAAATGCTTCGACAAGAAAAGAATGGGTTGAATATGTCTTGATTTTCCAATCGGAAATCGTTTTAAAATAAAAAAACTTTGTTTTCCATTTCCAATATTTTTCAATAGAAAAAGTCCTATTTTTAGGATTTTTTCTGTTTTTAAAAGAGGATGCTTCTTGTCTTAAGGTTGCAAAAAAAAGAAAACTATGCAATAATGAGTTCGGGTAAAAATACCCTTCTAAACATTTATGTAGATGCAGTTTGGCACCCCCTTATATAAGCTAAATAATTAACAGCGAGCTGCAGAGCATTTTAAGGACTCAATGGGGTGCCTTTTGTTTGGATAAATCTCATAGTGAAAGGAGAATTATACAATGAGAAAAAAACTGTGCTACCTTTGTTTATTAGGAAGTCTATTATTCTTGGGAAGTTGTAATCGTGAAACAGTAACGAATCCTTCCTTAGATATAAGTGAAGTTTCATCGGAAAATGAAATTGCAGCTTTAAAACTAAAATATAATTGCATCGATATTAGTGAAATCCGTGAAAAGTGCAAGAATTATTCAGAAGAATCTAAAGAAAGATTTTATGTATATGGCGTGGTAAAAGAAATATCAAATCCAACTTATGGACAAATGGTCATTGAAGATGAAACAGGAGAAATTGATGTCTATGGTGTCTATAGTGAAGATGGAGTTTTAAGCTTTCCCCAGATGGAATCACGTCCCGCGGTGGGAGATGAAGTAGTATTACATGCAACTTTACAAATGTATAATAATTCTCCTGAAATCAAAAATGGACGTTTGATTGAATTTATTTCTCATCAAAAAGAAATTGATATTAATGATTATGTAAAAATGACTATCGCTGAAGCAAGAACAAAAGAAAAAGATTCTTTAGTTCGTTTAGAAGGTGTTGTTTCTAAGATCACCTACGCTAATGGTAAAGTACCAAGTGGTTTTATTTTAGTAGATAATACTTCATCTATTTATGTATATGATGGTAATGTCGCGGCACAAGTAAGTGAAGGAAATAAAATCACTGTCGTAGGTAAAAAAGATTTTTGGATTTTGGCAGATGAAAAGACAAACGCAGATAAATTTGGTTATAAAGGATGTAATCAAATCGCTGAAGCTAAGATATTAGAAAATGATAAAGGTACAAATGATTTTGATAAGACTTGGATTCAAAAAACGACTGTAAAAGATATTATGGATACTGCTTTTACAAAAGATATTACTTCTTTAGTTTATAAAGTAAATGCGTTAGTTAAAAAGGCTCCTGGAAATGGCTTTATTAATTATTACATCAATGATTTAGATGATTTTAATGGATTACAAAACGCCTCTGGAAGCTATGTTTATACACAATGTAATGGTAGTGATTTTGATTGGTTAGATGAATTTGATGGGAAAATTTGTACTGTTTATTTAACGGCACTTAATGCAAAATCATCTGCTTCAGGATGTGTATGGAGATTTTTACCAGTAAAAGTTATTGATGAAAATTATCAATTTGATACAACGAAAACTGGCGAACATATCATGAAATATTATGTAGATGGATTATTTAGAAAAGTCTATACAGGAGATCCTAGTCTTGAAGTAAAAACATCTATTTCTTCGGATTTATTAGGATTTGAAAATGCAACAATTGCCTATGAATCAGATAATACAAGTGTCATTCGATTTGATAATGATCAAACTGGTAAGGTAGTTATGCATGCAGGTGTATATGGCGATGCAAATGTAACTGTAACAGTTTCCTATGGAACTAATGCACCTGTCACTAAAAAAATCAAAATTACCGTATCAAAGGTTTCTTTTGGTGATACGATTACTGTAAAAGAAGCAATTGATGCAGAACCTAGTACAACTGAAAAATTAACATTACGTGGAATTGCTGGTCCATCTTTAGTAAATCAAGTAGGATTTTATCTTATTGATGAGACAGGAACAATCGCAGTAAAAACCGAAGAAACAATATTTAGTGAAGTTGAATTAGGAAATGAAATTGTTATTGAAGGATATCGTACAAAACAAATTAAAGAAGATAAACCTGGATATGGTCAAGCATGTATAACTAATGTTACATTAGTAGCCAATTTATATGGTAAAAATGATTATCCTACAGATTCATTTATCAAAGGAAAAGACCTTGCTTACTTATCAAATCTTGATGTTAATACAAATCAATCTTCACAAGTTTATGTTATTGAAGCATCATTAGATAAAGTTGAAACTAAATATTATTCTAATGTTTATCTTAAAGATGGTGATGTTCAACTCCTACTTTATACTTCTAGTGGTAACCAATATAATTGGGCAAGTAAATTTATGGACGGAAAAAAATATACCATGGAAGTAGCGTTATGTAACTGGAATGGTAGTGGTAATAAAGGCGTTATCTTATCGATTTTAGATCCTACAACTAATGAAAAAGTGATAAATAGCTTAAATTATACAAAATAAAATTATTAAGGGAGAAAGGAAAAGTTTTATGAAAAAGAAATTTTTATCTTATTGTTTAGTCGCAACTGGACTATTACTTGCATCATGTGCAAGTTCTAACCCAACTGTTGAAGGTATTGAGATTACCTCACGGGGGGGGGTAACCTCTATTGAAGTTGGTGAAACACTTCAATTAGAAGCGAAAGTTCATCCTGAAGGAGCAATCCAAACCGTTACATGGAGTAGTGATAATACGAATTTTGCAACGATTAGTGATACAGGTTTAGTTACCGCGGTTGCCCCAGGAAATGTTATGCTTACTGCAACATCTACTGAAAATACATCCATCACGAATAGTTTTGCTCTTACTGTTAAAGCAAGTACAGATGATGGTGAATGGGGAGAAAGAGAATTTACAACTCATGAGCAATTCCTTGAAAGTGAAAAAGAGCAACCTATAAAAGTAAAAGGAAAGGTTACTTATGTACAACCAGTAAGTGATGGATTAGTATCTTACTATATTCAAAATGGAACAGATGGATATTATATTTATCAACAAGATGCTACTAAATTCCCAGTCGATGCTTCAAAAAGTTATGAGGTTGGAGGATTTAAAAAATATAATAATGGTGTAAATGAAATTGTTGATGTTGAATATTTTAAAGAAAGTAAAGAAACATTTAACGTTACTACAACTGATGTTTCAAATTTAAATTTTGATGTTGAAGATGATATGAAGGCATATCATGATTCAAAAATTACTATTAAAAATGCGACAATCGCCTCAAAACCAGCAGTGAAAGATGATAATTACTATACTGTTAGTATTGAAGTCGGTAATAAACAAACTTCATTATTTATTAATCCAAAGAATATGAGCAGTACAGAATTTGAAGCAATTAATACAAAATTCAAAACTGTTTCTGAAGGTATGTTTGTTGATGTAGTTGGTATCATGTCTGCATTTGGATATAGTTCCAAAAACTTAAATACTCAAATTGTCATTCATAGCTTAAGTGATATTACTTTCCCAGAAGTAGGTGATGCACAAACGATAAATAGCGCAAAAGATTCGTTATATTTAACAAATTCTATTAAGACTGATCAAAATAGCATCACACTTCCTACTTCACTAGAAGGATTTGAAGGTGTTGAAATTTCTTGGGATAGTCAAAATAAAGCAATTATTGCAAATGATGGTACAGTTACTCATCCTGCAAAAACTACTGATGTTAAATTAGTAGCTACAATTAAAAAGAATCAAGCCTCTACAAATAAAGATATTTATGTTACAGTGTTTGGAAATAATGAGACAGGAACAGATGTTGTTACTTTAGATTTTGATGATGGTGAAACAACAACTGTAAATGATGATGGAACTACATCTACTGGTTCTATTAAATCGGGTTATGCTGAAGGCGTAGTTAAATTAGGAAATCCTAAAACGGAATGGATGCTAAGAAATACTTTAATTTGTAAAGCTGAGAAGTCTGATGCTGGAAATGGCAAATACACAACTCGTCTTAGAAACAATAAAGACCAAGCACAAGCTGCTAGAATTGAAGTTAAAGCTGGATTTGATTTTAATATGCTAGAATTTAATGCAGCCTTATTTGGTAGTGATACTGCTACAGCATTATTTGTTGAATATTCAACCGATAATGGAACAACATGGACTAAATTAGATCGTCAATACGCTATTTCAAGTAAAACTTTAGAAACAATCCGTGTGAGTATTCCAGGGGATGGTTCTAATAAACGAATCGCAATTTGTGCCGTCGCTGGATTAGGAAATCGCTCTAATGTCGACGATATTCGCTTAATTAAGGTTAATTAACATGAAGTTTAAAAAGACTAAAATATTATTACTTACAGGTCTTTGTTTCTTTGCAACTGCATGTAATCGAGAAAACGTTGTAACTCCTCAACAAATCACATTTGTAAATACTGATATTCAGGGTAATCAAATAGATTTAGAACAAGGAAAAACTTTAAAGCTAAATATCGAATTGTCTCCATCAAATAGTGAAGCAACAATTCTTTGGTCTAGTTCTGAAGTAGACGTAGCTACAGTTAGTGATGAAGGATTAGTCACGGCAAAAAAAGAGGGTACTAGCATTATTACTGCAAAAGTAAAAGATGCTGAATATATATCAAAAAGTATCTTTGTTAAGGTTATACCTTCTAAAACTACAAATACACCTAATATACCAAGTGGTCCAGTTAATCAAGATGGTACACGAAAAGGAGAAAATAAAGAAAATCCGTTATTTCCAGAATATGAAGGGAATGATCCATTAGAGATTTACTTTATTGAAATGCAACATATTTATGCTGATGCTCTCTTTATTAAAAAAGGGAATATCGAAATTATGATTGATTCAGGATATGCATATGATGGCAACTTTGTTAAAGAATTTATTGAACAACATATGAGTGATAATCGTCTTGAATTATTGATGGCTACTCATAGTGATGGTGATCATATCGACGGATTTAATAATTCTATTAAAGCTATCGAAAGTGTATCTATGATGATTGATTATGGAGGTGTTGGTTCGGGTGGTGATAAAGCCGCGAGAGATAAATTTATTTCTAAAGGTACGATTTATCATAGCGCTATTGATTGCATCAATCATGAAAATGAAGCATATGATCGATATTACCTAACTTCAGATTTCTATTTTGATGTATTAAATACAGGAAATTACATTAAAAATTCAGCTGGTAGTGCAGGTAACGCAAATAGTTTAGCGCTCTTATTCTACTATAAAGACTTTAAGTTCTTTACCGCGGGGGATTTAACTTCTGCTTCTGAATCTAGTCTCATAAAAAATGAAGTAAATCTACCTGAAGTGACGCTTTATAAAGCGTCTCATCATGGTTCTCATGGTTCTAATTCTCAAGCTTTATTAGATAAGTTAAATCCTAAAGGCGTGGCAATATCCGCGGCTCGCGCAGGACAATATAATGCTACACCTGGACCAGATAATAAAAATAATACATATAATTTAGATGCAAAAAGTGGACATCCTGCCGCGGCAGCAATTGAACGAATATATAAAGCCCCAAATATTTCTAATAACTTAAATGTTTATTGGAATGCCGTGAATGGTACGATGAAATTTCAAACAAACGGTGAAGATTCTTTCACCTTCACGGGTTCACCGACCATGCGGGGATATTATGATTTAACTCTTACTAATGGTACACCAGTTTGGAACGAAAATAATCAATGTTATGAAAACAAAGTCACTGGCGAGGAAAATAAAAAACTTCATGAAACCAAAGCCTTTGTCTTCCGTGATTATATAAAATATCTTCCAGCTTGGGCACAAAAAGAATACTTCAATATTGAAGTAAAATGATCTCCTTGTATATGTGGTAAAAAGAGGTTTAATCGCCTCTTTTTATCATATATAATATTTTTAAGGAAAATTTTTTATGAGTTATCATATTGTGAAACAAGAAAGAAAAAAGAAAGGAACTGTTTTACTAGTTCATACTTCTTTTAGAGATGAAAATGGAAAATCTACATCTGCGTGCTGTGGTCAAATTGGCTCTCTAGAGGATTTAAAAAAACAATTTGATGAAGAACACTTCAATGAAGAAGTACGTCGTCTTGCCGATAATATCTATCAAGAATGGAAGACAAAATATGAAACAACATTTGTTGTAATGACGAATCCATATGATGAAGAGACTAATGATATTGTTTATTTTAGTGCTCAATTATATTTAAGAAAAATTTGGCTAGATTTAGGGTTAAATAAATATTTTATTAAGCTAACTAAAGAAAATGATTTTGAAAAGAATATCTTTTATTTAGTAAGTTTTGCAATCCTAAACGGAAGTAAAAATAATTATTTATATCTATATCATCCAAATATGGATTTCAATACTACATTCAATCTTTATCTAGAAGTTTTAAAGGATGACACTAATAAAATCCATAATTATTTAGATAAACAAATTAGAAACTATGTTAATTATATTGATGAAGAAATTGAACAATATAATAAATATCAAAATTCTTTAGAAAATTCTTTTAAAGAAAACTTATTGATTTCTCTAGGTGAAGATTATTTACATTCAAATACTTATAAAAAAGCTTTTAATGATCTTATTTATTTAGTTCAACAAATCTTTAAAGTGCTTTTTTATAAGCTTTATAAACATAGTGATTATAATCCTAAAGAGTTCTCTTTAAAAAAGATTCGTGAAGAATTGCATTCTTTAGGCTTTTTTAAGCAAGTTGATATTAAAAAGCGTACTTTCTTTACTTCCGTATCTAGAAGAAACATTATTAGTAGTGCCCTAAAAGATATCTTTGGCTTTAGTGTAACTTTACAGGCATTTCCTTTAAAGATGATGCAAGAAATCTTAGGTGAAAAAATAAAACTATAAATATATATTTAATGTATCAAGAATTATTTTTAAAATTAGCTAAATATAGGCGTTTTATGAAGATATATAAAATCGAATATTGTATTAATTCATGAGAGTGTTATAATTTTTTTGTAAGATTAAATCACATGAAAGGGGAATTAAAATGGGTTTATTTGGAAACAAATTAGATAGAGTTGCTAAAAATGGAACATGGAGTGAAGTTTTTCAATTAGCAAATAACTATCTAGATGATGGAGATTATGATACATACGCTTTTTTAATTACTGAATATGCAAAGCGTGCATATAGAGATCATTATCCTGCTTCTGATAGTTTATCTTCAGCCTATTATAGTGCTGGTGAAGTTTATGAACATTACGCTCGAGCAGGAGATCGTTCGTTTTTTGAATCCGCGTATGTAATGTATTATCGCGCAGCGACTATGGGCTCATATTCCGATGAAGATGCCATGTATCGAATTGGTTTATTTTATGAAAATGGGTATATAAGTGGTGGTATGAATCTAGCTATTAAATGGTATAAAGAAGCTAGATATAATGGCAGTCAACAAGCTCGTGATGCTTTATATCGCTTAGGATATTAAGAAAAGAAGGAAAATAAAATGGCACGTACTCCAGAAGAATATCAACAAATTATTAATCAATTATCTCATTATCGAGATCAAATGCTAGAACTTTGTGATGTTCAAGATCCTAGTATCTTTGATATCACTTATAATCTTTCAGAACAAAAAATTAAACCATGGTCATATGACATATGTCAAATCTTACAAGATAGAGCTATAAAAGGAAAACGAATACTCTTAGATTCCTCGACAACTAGTTATGAACATAATCGTAATTATCAAGATTTAAGAAATGTAATAGAAAAATATTTAAATCAAGTTATAGATATTTTATTTGATTTAATGATTCGTGCAGGATATTAAAATATCTTAAACACATTATTAAAGAAAGATGTTAATGAAATTAATATGAATTTTGTTAATTATTAATCTAAGTGCAACAAATGTTAATGAAAAAAATTTTTTGCTGTTGCGAAAAGAGTTAAAACCT
>CANQTY010000001.1 GCA_947626895.1 uncultured Bacilli bacterium | reverse complement strand
TACTTATTTTATAAGTAAACTTTACTGAAAATATTTCTAAATCCTAAATTTTATGGTGTTAAATCCTAAAAACGGGTGGTGAAGTGGTTAACACATCTGGCTGTGAACCAGACACGCGTCAGTTCGATTCTGATCAATCGCCCCAGCTTAGTTGATATCGCCTAGAAATAGGCTTTTTTTATTTGATGCGTGTAAAAATGCGTGTAAAAAATTTTTTGAAAATAAAAATGGTGCGATTTTTTGGGTGAGCATCAAAAACTTTTTTTATAATAATGAAATAAAAATTTTTCTTGCAAAAATGAAAACTTTCAATTTATACTATAAGTGTAAGAAATATCCCCCTCAGTATTTCTATTTTGATGAAGAAAAGGCGTAATAATGCCTCATCAAAACATAAGGAGATTTTTTAAATATGGAAAAAAAGAAAAATACTGAGACATCTAGTATACGTACATGGATAAGTCAACTAGACGAAGCACTAATGAGTCTTGGCTTGCCTCTCTCGAAATACGACACGGAATCCGTGGGGAAAATGGTAGCGGGCGTATTAACCAAAGATTCTCCATGTTATCAGCATTATTTGAAAACGAAGGAGGAATTGTTAAAAAATCCTAAAGACGAATAGAAGAACATCAATATAGTCGTATTCATGACTAAAATGGAGAAGACTACTATTGAAAATGCAAAAAGACAAATAAGAATATACAAATAAAAATGAATAAGGAGATTTTAAATATGGCTAAAAAGAAAAAAACTGAAACACCTAAGGCACGTACTTGGATAAGTCAACTAGACGAAGCACTTATGAGGCTGGGCTTACCTATCTCGACATATGGGATAAGAAAGCCTGGAACAATAGTAGCGGGTATCTTAACTAAAGATTCACCATTTTATCAGCATTATTTGAAAACGAAGGAGGAATTGTTAAAAAATCCTAAAGACGAATAGAAGAACATCAATATAGTCGTATTCATGACTAAAATGGAGAAGGCTACTATTGAAAATGCAAAAAGACAAATAAGAATATACAAATAAAAATGAATAAGGAGATTTTAAATATGACAGAAAAGAAAAAAGCTGAGACACCTAAGGCACGTACTTGGATAAGCCCTCTAGATGAAGTACTTATGAAACGTGGTTTACCTATTGCAGAATACGATACTGAATCCGTGGGGAAAATGGTAGCAGGCATCTTAACCAAAGATTCTCCGTTTTATCAGCATTATTTAAAAACGAAGGAAAAATGGTTAAAAACTCCTAAAGACGAATAGAAGAACATCAATATAGTCGCAATCCATGACTAAAGTGGAGTAGATTACAACTTAAAATGCAAAAAGATAAATAAGAATATATAAATAAAGATGGATATTGATTAAAATATATTTAGACGATTTTTTGAGGTGAGCTACATGGATGAAAAAAGAAGATATGAAGATAAAAATGGCTTAGTTTATCTATATGATGAAAAAGGTGCAATGATTGAAAAATATATCGGTAATGCTTTAGTTTTATCTTTACCTATATCCATTGAAATCGAAGGGATTACTTATCCTATTTTAGGTATTAAATCAAATGCATTTATTCATCCTTCTTTAAAAGCTCTTATGATTCCTCATGGATATCAATATATGGAACATTGGGCAATCTTTCTTGATTTAGATGAGCATCTTCATGTCTATATTGATGATCAATATGATTATTTTCGAGCGGAATGGAATGAGTATTGGACCAATGCCTCGATAGGATTTTATTATTTAAGGAATGACAATCAAAAATTATGGATTCAAGATGATGCCTATTATGTTTATCAAGATCAAGAAGCAATTTTAACTTTATATTTAGGAAAAGAAAAAGATTTTAAAATTCCTAGTTTTATTGAAGTTGAAAATAAAAAATATCCTGTAAGTAAAATAGCTTCATATGCTTTCTTAAATTGTAGTAGTCTTACAAAAATAAGTACTCCTAAAAGTATTAATGAAGTAGCTTACGGGGCATTTAAAAATTGTTCTTCATTAAAAGAAGTTACCTTTTTAAATGATGATACATCTTTAGGTCAACTTGTTTTTGATCATTGTAGTAAATTAAAAAAGATTACATTACCAAAGAATTTAAAATCAATTCCATCAACATTACTTGGAGATTGTTCTTCTTTAGAAAAGATTATGCTTCCTAGTGAAATAGAAATCATTCATGATTTTGCTTTTGCCTCATGTTTTTCTTTAAAATGGATTATCATTCCTTCAAAAGTAGACTATATAGAAAATTATGCTTTTTATGACTTAAAAGACATTACTATATATGTAGATAGGAAAGAAGAGGATACAAAAGGATATGATATGAACTGGAATGAAGCATATAACAATATAAAAATCCCTACTTATTATAGGGATAGTTGGGAAATTGTAGATGGTATTCCAAGAAAGAAAATTTAATCTTCATTTAAAGATTTGAGCATAATTTCTTGAACTTTGTCAGCAATTTCATAATTATTTAAATCTTTATAATCTTCAAAATATAAAACATCTAAAACCTCAAAAGAAACCTTGTGTCTTTTGATTAATAGATGTTTTTTAATTTCTTTTGTATTTTTTAATATAGTAACAACAATTGGCTTTTTACTCTTGGTTGCTAAACGGAAACAACCTGCTTTAAAAGGAAGAAGTTTTTCTTCAGTAAAGTTTCTAGTTCCTTCAGGAGATATACCAATGGAACACTCGTTACTATTTAATAAATCAATACCATCACAAATGGCGATATATTCTTGGCGAAGATGGCTTCGATCTAATTTAATATAGCCAATTGCATGGAGCATTTTTCCAAAGAAAGGAATTTTAAATAGTGATTTTTTAGCTATAAATACTAAGGGGATATCTTTTAAAATTACATCGATAATCATCGAATCTAAATTTGATCGATGATTAAAGGTAAGCAAAAAGTTTGTATCTTGAGGAATTTTTTCTAATACTTTTTTGGTGACTTTCACACTAAATAAGGATAGACATATTCTTGTTGCTAAAACTAAAACATGACGATAAAACTTATTATAGTGATGATTCTCTTTTTTAGTATTGATAGGTAAACCAATGATAAAGGAAATGATAAAAAAGAGAATGATAATCAATAATAAATTAGCAATACTATAGGCTAAAAAGAGCAATATTTGAAAATAGATTTCATTTACTGGGGTAATAAAACATTCAAATATTGATATCGCGAAAGTAATGAGTAATAAGACAATTTTAACCATTTTTATGCATGTACTTTATAGGTGGTTACGTTTTTCACTGTATCCCCATCAATTTGTAAAGCGGTTGGTTTATCAAAGGTAACAGTAATTTCTTTTCCTTTAAAGATTTTAACCATTTTTTCTTTTTTGACGTGTTCTCCTTTAAAGATGGAAGGGAAAGTCATTAAGGCTTTTAATTTAGATTTAGTCATATAAACTACGACGGTAACAACACCTTTTTCTTTTCGATCTTGACTTGGAGCGACCATCATACCTCCACCATAGAACCGCCCCTCCATAGAGGGAACTAACCAACAATGTTTATATTCATAGGTTTCTCCATCGATTGTTATCACAGCATTTCTTGGTTTGAAATGGAAAAGTAAACCTTTAATAGCAATACTTGTATAATTGACTGGTTTATCGGATTTAGCTCTTAATTCATCACCGACTTCACAACAATAACCATCAATACCAAAACCAATACCATTGATGAATTTACGTTTGATGCCATTGACTTCAACGGTTGGTAAATTCTTTAAATAAGGATTTAATAAGATTTTTTCTACATTTGGATCACTTACAACATCATTAAAGAAATCATTTCCTGTGCCAGATGGAATTAAATAGATATTATTTTCAATTTCCTCACCATCCATGGCATTTGCTAAATAGTTGATGGTACCATCTCCTCCAAAAAGATAGACTTCTTCACCTTCTGATAGATTTTTAAAGAATTCACGATAATCTAATTCTGTGACATCTAAGACTTTTGCTCCTTTTGCTTTGTATTCTTCGAGCTTTTCATTTTTAATTTGGTTATTCGCTTTGGAATTATAAAGTACGTAATTCATAAACATTCTCCCCTTTATTTGTCGATTTTCGACATTATTTTTACTTCCTTATTCTATCAAGTTCATTTTAAAAATGCAAATTATGCTTCAATAAATTGAAAGCGTTAAAAATTTATGTAATAATCAAGCTAATGGCGATGAAAGAAACAGAAGCCTATCGAATCTTTCATAGAGAGTCTTTGCTTGGTGAAAAAAGATAAAGAAAAGATAGAAACTTATCCTTCTGGAGCTGGAAAGAGGAACAATAGTATTCTTTTCCGTGAACATGCGTTAAAGGTAAATGAAGAGCCTAAGTAATTAGGAACTGAGGTGGTACCGCGTCATTTGGCGTCCTTAGATAGGACGTTTTATTTTATTTAGGAGGTCAAGATGGAAGTTAACAAGACTTTATTGATGGGCAAAACGGATTTTGAAATGCGAGGGAATCTAGCCCAAAAAGAACCAAAGATGTTAGAAAAATGGTATCAAGATGATGTCTATCATCTCTTGATGAAAAAACATGAAAAAGATCCTTGTTTCATGTTACACGATGGTCCTCCCTATGCAAATGGAGATATGCATTGTGGACATATGTTAAATCGTATCTTAAAGGATATCGTGATTCGTTATAAAGCGATGAATGGATTTTATACTCCTTTTATTCCAGGTTGGGATACCCATGGTTTACCCATTGAAACCGCGGTTACAAAATCTGGAGTGAATCGAAAAACGACCCCATTAATCGATTTTCGTAAAAAATGTGAAGAATATGCAAAAAAACAAGTCGAGCGTCAAATGAATCAAGTCAAACGTTTAGGAATTCTTGCTGATTTTGATAATCGTTATGTTACTTTAGATAAAAAATTTGAAAAAGGACAAATTCATGTCTTTAAAGAAATGGCTTTAAAAGGTTATATCTTTAAGGGATTAAAACCAGTTTATTGGTCTCCCTCGAGTGAATCCGCGCTTGCCGAGGCAGAAATTGAATATCAAGATGTCAAAGCTACGACCATCTATGTTAAATTTGATGTTTTAGATGGAAAAGGAATCTTAACGAAAGATGATGCTTTTGTCATTTGGACAACGACCCCTTGGACAATCCCTGCAAATTTAGCGATTTGTTTAAATCCTGATTTAGAATATGGTTTATTTGATACAGATAAAGGAAGACTCGTATTTTTAACTTCCTTAAAAGAAACTTTACATGATGAACTTCATTTAGAAAAAGTCGAATTAATCAAGACCTTCATGGGAAAAGAACTTGAATATATCACAACAAAACATCCTTTATATGATCGTGAATCTGTGATTATTTTAGGTGATCATGTCACTAGCGATGCAGGTACAGGATGTGTTCATACCGCGCCTGGACATGGTGAAGATGACTATAAAGTTGGTAAAAAATACCATTTAGAACCTTATTGTCCAGTGGATGAACATGGCTTCATGGATGAAACAACTGGGGATAGACTTAAAGGTTTGTTCTATGAAAAAGCAAATGAAGAAGTGCTTGTAATGCTTGAAGAAGTGCATGCTTTACTTGGAAGAAATGAAATCGTACACTCTTATCCCCACGACTGGAGAACAAAAAAACCTGTCATCTTTAGAGCAACACCTCAATGGTTCTGTTCAATTGATGCAATCCGAGATGTATTACTAAAAGAAATTGATCGTGTTAAGTGGGTTCCAGAATGGGGACAAATTCGTATGCATAATATGATTAAAGATCGTGAGGATTGGTGTATTTCTCGACAAAGAGCTTGGGGTGTACCTTTACCAATTATCTATGATAAAAACGGAAATCCTTTAATGGAAAAAGAAATCTTTGATCATATTGAAGATTTAATTGGCGAATATGGTAGCGATATCTGGTTTGCAAAAGATGTCGACTTCTTATTACCAGAAGGATATATTGAATCGCATAAAGATTTAGCTCCATTTAGAAAAGAAATGGATATTATGGATGTTTGGTTTGATAGCGGTTCTTCCTCTCGTTCTGTGTTAATTGAACGTGGATTAAAATATCCTGCAGATTTATATTTAGAAGGCTGTGATCAATATCGTGGTTGGTTTAATGCTTCTTTAATTGTCTCAGTTGCTACTGAAGGCGTGGCACCTTATGATTGTGTTGTAAGTCATGGCTTTGTTTTAGATGGAAATGGCAATAAAATGTCTAAATCTTTAGGAAACGGCATTGATCCAAATAAAGTTATTAGTCAATATGGCGCAGATATTTTAAGACTTTATGTTGCTACGGTTGATTATCAAGCCGATGTTAGAATATCTGATTCCATTATTAAGACTTGCGCAGATACGTATCGAAAAATCCGTAATATCTTTAAATTTATGTTAGCGAATTTGGCTAATTCCTCTTCCTATTTTGATGAAGATAAAGATAGTGTAACTGAATTTTCTAGATATTCATTATACATTCTTGAACGTTTAAAAGAAGTGAAGAATATCGCCTTAAAAGAATATGATAATTATAATTTTGCAAATATGATTCAAGAGATTTTAACATTCTTAACTCAAGATGTTTCAGCATTTTATCTATCGATTGCTAAAGATCCTTTATATTGTGATGGAGAAGATTCTCATATTCGTAAGGAATTCCAAACAGTCTTATTTAAGATTATAAGAGAATTATCTTTATTATTAGCACCTACTTTAGCCTTTACTATGGAAGAAGTTCAACAATATTTGCCTTCCTTACATAAAGAAAAATATATCGTTTTAGAAGATATGCCAAAGAAGGAAGTAGTAGATGAAGCTTTATTAAAAGAATATCAAGAATTCATGTCTGTGCGAGATGATGTGATGAAAGCTCTTGAAGAAGCAAGAAGTACTTCATTAATTGGTTCCTCTTTAGAGGCCTCTCTTGTCATTACTCCAAAGGACGAAATGGCAAAAAGAGTTTTAGCGAGATTTACTAAAGAAGAAATGAATCTTTTATTCATCGTTTCTAAATGTGAATTAGGTGAGGCTCATCAAGAATATAATCACCTCCTTATCGATGTAAAACGTCATAATGGGGTGAAATGTGAACGATGCTGGCAATACTTTGATACTCTAGAAGAATATGAAGGTAGTCATGTTTGTGCACGTTGTAAAGAGGAATTAAAAAAGCATGAATAAGTTTCTTGACGCTATAAAAAAAGGAACCATCTTCTTTTTTAAACATCATCTTTATATCATGGTGATCCTGTTTGTTATCGATATGGTAACAAAGTTTACTATGGAAGCCATCTTACTTAATGAACCAACACATAGAATTACTGTAATTGATGGGTTCTTTC
This sequence comes from uncultured Bacilli bacterium, assembly GCA_947626895.1. Taxonomy (GTDB): domain Bacteria; phylum Bacillota_I; class Bacilli_A; order RFN20; family CAG-449; genus CANRPC01. The sequence continues at coordinate 118,780 of CANQTY010000001.1, read as the reverse complement.
GTTTTACTTTAGTCTATAATCCAGGTGGCTTTTCTGGTCTACTTGGAGACTTAAATGTCAATGGATTTGATATAGGAACATTTATTTTGATGTTATGTTCTATTTTAGGTGCAATTATTGCTATTCTTTATTTTGTTAAGCATTTCTTTACAATGGGAAAATGCATGAGAATAGGCTTATTTTTAGTCATTCCTGGGTGTATTGGTAATTTAATTGATCGCTTTTTAAAAGTCATTGGAGTAAAACCTGGTGTCATCGATTTTTTAGACTTCCATTTACCCTTAATTGGAGATTTCCCTGTATTTAATTTCGCTGATAGTTGTTTAACTGTCGCTATGGTCTTTATCGTCATAGGTTTATTTATGGATGAAAAGGCAAAAGAAGATAAAGAAAAAGAAGGTAATGAAGAAAATACTAAAAGCGATATTCAAAATGAAGAAGAAAAACCTACTGAAAATAATGAAGTAAAAGAAGAAAATAATGAAAACGGTACAAAAAAAGAAGATACTAGTGAAAAGAAAGAAGAAGAATAATGTCTATTTTTTCTATTGATGAAGAACATAATAATATAAGATTAGATGCTTATTTAGTTATGATGATTAAAGAACATTCTCGATCTTATATTCAAAAAGCCATTGAAAATGGCAATGTTTTAGTTAATGGCAAAACTGCAAAATGTTCATATCGCCTTAAAAATGGCGATGAAATCAATTTTGAACCTTTAAAAGAAACGCCTTTAGAAATCGTAGAAAGTGACATTCCCTTAGATATCGTCTATGAAGATGATGATTTAATGGTGATTAATAAACCTCGCGGAATGGTGGTTCATCCTAGCAATGGTCATTTTTCTGGAGGTACTTTAGTAAATGCTTTGATGCATCAAAAAACAAAATTATCTTCAATTAATGGAGTGATACGTCCAGGAATTGTCCATCGTATCGATAAAGATACTTCTGGACTTCTTGTCGTAGCTAAAAATGATGAAGCGCATATCTTTTTATCGAATCAATTAAAAGATAAAACGATGTATCGAAAATATTACGCTCTATGTGAAGGGGTGATTCCAAATAATGATATCATCATTAAAGCTCCAATTGGTAAAGATGAAAAAAATCGTCTAAAAATGGGGGTGAATTTAAAAAATGGAAAAGACTCTACTACTAGAGTACATGTCATCGATAGATATAAAAATGCAACTTTAGTATCTTGTGAATTAGAAACAGGAAGAACTCATCAAATTCGCGTTCATTTAGCTTACATCCATCATCCTATTATTGGGGATAATATCTATGGAAATAAGCATCAACCCTTAACAAATTTAGGACAGATGCTTCACGCATATTTATTAAGTTTTATTCATCCAAAAACAAAGGAAAGAGTAGAATTTACTTGTGAAGTAGATAATGAATTTAAACGCGTACAAAAACTTCTAAAAGAACAATAAAATATAAAAACGTATTAAATTAATCTATATTTTTATAGTTTTTAAAATTTATTTTAGCAACTTTTGTTAATTCTTCTTTATGATATTTGTTAATAAAATCTTGGATAGCTTCATCAACACGTTTTCCTGCACCGAAAGGAAAAGAAAATTGATACGTTTCATTCATTTTTTCCATTTCTTTTAGAAAAGAATAACGAGCCATCATCGAGGCGATAGCAATGCTTGGATAATGACTTTCTCCTTTCGTGGAAAATAGTAAATCTTTATAGATTTCTTTTTCATTATTTATATATGAAAAATATTGCATAGGTGAACAAAATTGATCGATAAAGCCATTATTACAATGCACTTTCTTAGATATAGAAAGTAAAGCTTTGTTATGCAAAAAAGCTTTGATTTGATTCATATTCCATCCTTTTAAAATGAGCTCATTGTATTGTAAAGGATGCAAAGTAAATTGTGAAAACGTTACATGGGGTGCGATTTTAGGGATTGTTTCTAAGATAATTTCATCTGTTAACTTTTTTGAGTCATTAATTTTATATGTAGTTATTAAGTCTTGATTTTGACTACTAAAATAACATGCTGTAACAATTAAAGGACCAAAAAAATCTCCTGTTCCAACTTCATCGCTTCCAATTTGATTAGATAAATCATAAAACAATGTCTTTTCTTTCTTTTTAGGTTCATTTAGGCTTGCTTCTTTAAAGAAAATTTGTGCTTCGTTTAAGGGATTTTCACCTTGATAAACAACCTTATAACCTTTAGATGAAGAATAAATAAAAATAGTGATATCCTCATGTTTCGCGGAAAATATTAAATAATCCCCTTTTATCTCGACTTTTTCATCTTCATAAAAGGAAATAAGTTGATCTTTTTGTTCTTCACTAATGGGTAAAGTTATATATTTCATATAATTATCTTAACATAATTAAAGAAAAAAGTGAGAAAAATCATGGAAGATGCTAAAATATTGTAGGTGAACTTATGGATATTATTAAAAAACTTGAATTTGATCAAATTAAAGAACGCCTAAAAAAATATACACATATCGAATTAGCGGCATTTTATGTGGATTCTTTAGCAATGCTTCCTAAAATCGATTTAATTGAAGTTAAAAAAGATTTAGAAGAAGCAATGAACTATGGAAATCATCATTTACTTCCTATCATTCATCATCAAATCAATTTATTACCTGCATTAATGAATTTAAAAAAGAATGGCACAGGTAATATTGAATTTTTTGCTAATTTAAAAGATTTATTAATCAACGTGAAAGAGATTTTAGAAAACAAAGAAGAATATATTCATTATCCGCGTTTAAATAGTTATATTTCTCGCTTACTACCTTTAGATTCTTTAAGAAATCGTCTAAGTTCTGTAATTGATAAAAACTTATCGATTTCTGATCGAGCCTCAAGTGAGTTATATCATATAAGAACTTCTATTCAACATGAAAAAACAAAGCAAGATTCTTTATATAAATCTTTAATAACAAAATATAAAAAGTATTTAAATTCAGAACAATTAGTAATGAAAGATCAAGGTCTTGCTTTACCCATTGATGTATCCTATAAAAATGCCGTGGATGGAGTAGTCATTGGCTATTCTCAATCGAAATCAACTGTCTTTATTTTACCTGTTGAAATTTTAGTATCTAATCAAAAAATTGAGGCATTATATCATGAAGAGGAAGAAGAAATTTTAAGAATTCTTCGTGAATTAGGAAAGATTGCCTCGAAAGATGTGGATACAATTAAAGAAGATTTTTTAATCTTAACTTCTTTAGATTTCCTTTTTGCTAAAGTTTCTTTGGCCTTTGATATGAAAGGAATTATTCCTCATTTAAGTGAAGATGAATTTTCTCTTTTAGATGCTCGTCATCCCTTATTAGATCCTCATAAAGTAGTTTCTAATTCATTTCATTTTAATCAAGAAAAGATTTTATTAATTACAGGTCCTAATGCAGGAGGAAAAACTGTCTTTTTAAAGATGGTAGGTTTATTTATTTTAATGCATCAAAGTGGACTTGCTCTTCCTTGCGAAGAAGCTAGTTTACCTTATTTTAATCACGTATATGTCGATATTGGTGACCAACAATCGTTAAGTGACCATCTTTCTACTTTTACTTCACATATTAAAACATTAAGGGAAGCTTTAGAAAATGTTGATTCCTCTTCATTTGTCATTTTAGATGAATTAGGTACAGGAACTTCCCCGCGAGATGGTGAAGCTATCGCCATTGGTGTTATAGAATATCTCCATAAATTAAACGCCTATGCGATGATTTCATCACATTATGATGGATTAAAATCCTTTGCTCTTGAACAAGATTATATTTTAAATGCTTCAATGATTTATGATGAAGAAAAGATGTTATCAACTTTTAAAATCCGTCAGGGAATGATTGGTAAAAGTTATGGTCTTGAAGTTGCCATGAAAGAAGGGTTACCAAAAGATGTCTTAGACAATGCCAAAAACTATTTAGAAAAGAATGAAAGTGATTCAGAAAAAAGAATTAAAATTTTAAATGATAAGTTAAAAGAAGTTGATGATTTACGGCATGATTTAGAAGCACAAAATCTTGCCTTAAAAGAAAATATGAAAAAAGTTGAAGATGAATATCAAAAAATTAAACTAGAAAAAGAACATCTAATGGAACAAGTTGAAGAAGAAAAAGAAGAACTTTTAAAAGAAACAAAAAAAGAAATCGATGAACTCATGAATGAATTCAAAAATAAGAAAGAGATTAAACTTCATGAAGTCATCTCTTTAAAAAAGAAAATCGATGATAAGATGAATCAAGATGAAATAGAAGAAGATGAAGAAGTTGATGATACATTAAAAATTGGTGATCGCATCTTAGAAAAGAAATCTTCCTCCTATGGGGTGATTAAATCATTATCGTCGAATGAAGCAATCGTTTTATTAGATAATGGGCTTACTTTAAGAGTGAAAAAATCTTCATTGAAGAAAGTAAGTTGTTTTAAGGAGAAAAAGCCTAAAACAAACGATAGATTATTATATTCTACTTTAGGAAAAAATGTTCCTTTAGAATGTAATTTAATTGGCCTTCGCGTACAAGAAGGTATCGATGCTTTAGCAAAATATTTAGATGATGCACGTATTATGCATTATAAATCCATTCGGATTATTCATGGTTATGGTACGGGTCGACTAAAAAAAGCAGTCTGGGAATATTTAAAGAAGCAAAATTATATTGAATCTTATCGTTTAGGTAATGCTGGCGAAGGTGGCGCTGGCGCTACGGTGGTCATTTTAAAATGAATTCTTTATTGCAAGCAAAAATCGATTTATTAAAAGATGTCCCTGGTGTTTACCTCATGAAAAATGAAGAGGGTAAAATCATCTATGTAGGAAAAGCAAAATCTTTAATTAAACGGGTAAAACAATATTTTTTCCGTCCCCAAGAGGGAAAAGTGTTTCGTATGGTCTTAGAAATTAGAGATTTTGATACGATTGAAACAAGCTCGGAAAAAGAGGCTTTACTTTTGGAACTCAATTTAATTCGTAAATATTATCCAAAATATAATATCCTTTTAAAAGATGGAAAATCGTACCCATTTATCGCTTTAAGAAAAAATGGAGATCCTTTATTAAAGATTGCTTATAAAGATAAGGATAAAAACTACATTTATTTTGGACCTTTCCCTTCCTCGCAAGCTACTTATAAAACTATTGATTTATTAAATAAGTTATATCCTTTAAGAAAATGTCAAAATATTCCTACATCTCCTTGTTTATATTATCATCTTCATCAATGTATGGGACCTTGTGTAAGAAAAATAGAAGCAAAAGAATACGCTCCGCTTGTACAAGAAATCAAAAGCTTTTTAAAAGGAGATATTGGAGGTCTAACTAGTGAATTAAAACAAAAGATGAATGAAGCTAGTGCTGCTTTAGAATTTGAAAAAGCGCAAGAATATAAAGAACAACTTGATGCCATTCATTATATTGCAGAAAAACAAGGAATCATGTCACAAAATCGTATTTCTCGAGATGTTATTGCTCTTGCAAAAAGAGATTTTTATATATCCCTTGTCATTTTAACTTATCGAAATGGGAATTTATTAGGTAAAAATCTTTTCGTCTTAGAGGAAGAAGAAGATTTAAATGAACAAGAAATCTCCTTATTATTCCAATATTATGAAACGCATGATCTTCCTAAAGAAATCATCATTGGAAATGAAGAAATTAAAGCTAGACTAGAAGATATTTTTAAAGTCAAAGTGATTGTTCCCTTACGAGGAGTAAAAAAAGAACAACTCTTTATTGCTTTAGAAAATGCAAAAAATGGTATTGATGAACACTTTATGACCGCGCGTCTTGAAGATGATATGCTTTCTTTATTAGAGGAATTAGGAAGTTTATTGAATATGAATGCTCCTTTAAGAATTGAATTATTTGATAATTCTCATCTTCAAGGAGAATCTCCAATTGGAGCAATGGTTTGCTTTGTTAATGGCATTAAAGTTCCTTCTTTATATCGTAAATATAATATCAAAGAATCTTCTGGAAAAGATGATTTAGCATCAATGAGAGAGGTTATCTATCGTCGTTATAAAAGACTTAAAGAAGAAGAAGGCATTTTTCCTGATTTAATCATTGTTGATGGAGGGGAAAATCAAATGAATGCTGCGTATTTATCTTTACAAGAAGTTGGAGTTAATATTCCACTTGCTGGACTTGCTAAAGATGATCACCACCATACCGCCTATTTAATTAAAGATGGAGAAGTAATCTCCTTAAAGGAACATCATGAACTCTTTTTATTTTTAATGCGCATGCAAGATGAAGTACATCGTTTTGCTATCACTTTCCATCGTCAAAAAAGAGCTAAAAATATGGGAAATAGTTTCTTTGATTCTATTGAGGGAATCGGTGTGAAAAGAAAAGAGATGCTCCTTAAAACTTATCCAAGTTTAGAGAGTTTAAAAAATGCAACTTATGAAGAACTCATTCATCTAGTACCTAAATCTGTAGCTCTTCAAATTTTAGAAAAACTACAAAAAGAAAGCTAAATATTCACCATTTATAAAGAGAAACATAAAATAAATTGAGGAGTTTTCTATGCCTTCTATATTAACAAAAAGGGAAAAAGAGGTGTTCGATCTTCTCATAAAGAACATGTCTACAAAGGAAATTGCCTCCTATCTTTTTATCTCAGAAAAGACTGTGCGAAATCATATTTCTAATGTCATGCAAAAACTCGGTGTTAAGGGTAGAGCCCATGCCGTGATTGAACTTGTGAGGATGAATGAACTCTCATTGTAGCCTAATTTAGGCTACATTTTTAAAATAAAAATGTTTTTCTTTTATTCATTTTTCAGAAATGCTATATTTAAAAAAGTAAAGGGAAACATAAAAGGGAGTAGAAGCCATCTTTGATGGAATGGGAATCGTCAGGACAGTAGCAATACTCGGACCCATTTGAAATTTCGAGACTTTGATCTAGATTTTTCAAATGGGCTTTTTATTGGAGGGCTTTATGGAAATTTTTGTGAACATCGTATTATTAATTGTAGGAATGGCATTATTAATTAAAGGTGCAGATTTTTTTGTTGAAGGATCATCAAATATTGCTCGAGCATTACGTATTCCTTCGTTAATTATTGGTTTAACATTAGTTTCTATTGGTACAAGCGCGCCAGAATTAAGTGTAAGTGTTACTGCTTCTATTCAAGGTTCTGGAGATTTAAGCTTTGGAAATGTTATAGGTAGTAACATTTTTAATGTTTTAATTGTTGTAGGAGCCTCTGCTTTAATTCATCCTCTTGCTGTAGAAAAGGATATGTTTAAATTTGATTTACCTATTTATTTAGGCATTTGTGTAATATTATTTTTCTTTGCTATGTTTGGTTCTTCTGATTATCAATTATCTTTATGGGAATCGATTATTATCTTTATTTTATTCTTTATTTATATGGCATTTTTAGTAATAAGAGGTTTAAAAAACAGCAGAAAAACTTTTAAAGAAGAAAAAGAAAATGTCCAAAATAATGAAGAAATTAAAAAAGAAAATGCAAAACTATCTGAAAATAATACTTTCTTTTTAAAATTAAAAAATCTTTGGGAACATAAACCATGGTGGCTAAATTTAATCTTAATTGCGATTGGTTTAGCAGGAATTATTTTTGGTGGTAATTTTGTTGTTGATAGTGCTTCTTTTTTAGCTATTCAATTTGGTATGAGTGAGGCTTTAGTGGGCTTAACTATCGTTTCTGTTGGTACAAGTTTACCTGAGCTAGTGACCTCGATGGTTGCCTCAAAAAAAGGGGAAAATGATATTGCTGTAGGAAATGCAATAGGAAGCTGTATTTTTAATATCGTTTTAATTTTAGGCTTATCCTCGACGATACGACCAATGAGTATCAATTTTGAGTCGATTATCGATATCATCTGCATGTTTATTTCAGGTTTACTCATCTTCATCTTTGCTATTAGAGCAAAAAAGATTGTTCGTTGGCAAGGGTTAACTATGGTCATCTTATATATTGGATACTTATCTTATATCATTGGTCGACATTATTTTTAAAATCATTTCATAAGATAAGAACATGAAAATTGTTCTTATCGATTCGGGGATGGGAGTTCTTCCATTTATTAAAGAAATTCTTATACAAAATAAACAAAATGAATATCATATTCTTCTTGAAGAAGAGCATTTTCCTTTAGGAAATAAATCTTATGAAGAATTAAAACAAATCTATGATGAATTGATTTTAAAAGCAAAGTCACTTGGAGATTATATTTTTATTGCTTGCAATACTTTAAGCACATTTGTGCATCCATCTAAGACGATTTTTATCCAAAATATTTTAGATTTTAATATTCGATTAATGCCTAAAAATAGCTTTATTTTAGGCACGAAAAGAACATATGATTATTTAAAAAGTAAAAATATTCCTTGTATTTATTCTTCATCTTTAGCGCATCATATAGAAAAAGAAGATATTCAAAATATGATTTTAGATATAAAAAAAATCACTTTACCTAATCCCTTAGTTTTAGGGTGCACACATTATCCTTTAATTAACTTTTTATTTTCTCGATATTTAAAAAATGAGATTTATTCTTTTGAAAAAGAAGCTGTGGCTACTTTTCCTAAGGGAAATATAATGAAATTTTATTTCCATACAAAAAGAAAAGAAATTTATGAAAAGTTTTTTCCTAAAAGTAACATATTCTTTTATCTTGATTCATAAATTCTTTTAGGAGATGAACCTTATGAAATTATTTGATAAGTTTAAAAAGAAAAAGGAACAAAAAGAATCTAAACAAAAGTTTTTTAAGAAAAGAAGTCAACCTTTATTTATTGTTACTTCTTTTGGTGAAAATCATCCTAAATTAAAAAGAGCCCTAAAAATCACTGCTTTAGGTGTGATTCCCTTAGGAGCTATTATCATAGGAACCATTTTTGGCATTCAATCCGCAAATAAAGAAAATCAAGTAGAATATGATTCAATTGTGAATTTAAAAGATGAAACAATCGTTCGAAGAGTCTATTTATTAAGCGAAGATGAAGATACCATTCCTTTAAGTGTCCATTTAGATAAAATGAATTCCATTCATGAAGAAATATTAGAAACATTTAATCTTTTAAAGGTCAATAGTATTGTCACTAACGACCATTTAAAAGGCTTAATTCCTAGTGACACACGAATTGTATCTTTGACTCTTGAAGACGGATTATTATCCTTAAATTTATCCAAAGAATTTTTAAATTATGAAGCTCCAAAAGATAAATTATTAACATCAATTACGTATACCATGTTACAATTTGACGATGTAGATCAAGTAACAATTGAAGTGGATAATGAAATATTTTCAGAAAAGATGGATCAAAATCAGGGAATTAATTTAGTTTCTTCCTATGGGTTATCCTCAACCTTAGGTAAAGAATTAATGACTTATTATTATGAAAAGACTATTGGAGAAACTTCTTATTATGTTCCAGTTTCGATTTATGTAGATCAACAAGAAAAAGAGAATCTTACCTTTTATAAAGGCCTATCCTATCGTCATAGTGCCTCTTCTGGATATCGATCTATCAATTTATATAAGATGCTTGCAAAAAGTCAAGTTCCTATGGATACAATGACTTTTGCAATTGATGAATCTGCCTTAATTGAAGAAAATCTTGTAAATCATGACCTTTATAATCTCCTATTATTATCGATGGATATTATGAAAAAAGATGAAGAAGTCTCTTTCACTTTAGAGGGAAAAACTCTCGCAGTGGAAGGTATTCAGGATGAAGAAAATTATGAAGTATCTTCGATTGTTTATAATGAAGTGCAAATTTAAAATCGAGTGAAAAAGTTTTGACAGTGGCTTAAAATGTGCTATGATAATTAAGCATTCGGCTTCATAGCTCAGCTGGATAGAGCAACTGCCTTCTAAGCAGTAGGTCAGGCGTTCGAGTCGCCTTGAGGTCACCATGATGAAATTACGTGCTAGAAAATCGATTCATCTAGCACTTTTTTATTAACTTAACTTTTTGTTATTTTTTAAAATTGAACGAATTTAAAAATGGTAATAAAAGTGAAAAAAATAAATTAAAATGAGGAAGTGGGGTTAAATATTCATCATCATTATCAAAAAAATCTATTTATCATCCTATTTCTTTGCTCAAAAATTGGGCATTTGCATATCTTAATATGGTGATACTATGTTAAAGATTTCTCAACTTGTGATTCCTTTATTAAAAAATAAAGAAGTTGATTATCCTTTGTTAAAAGAATTGATTAATCAAGATAAAAAAGCTGATGGATTTATCTTGTTTTCTCCTTTGATGGAAGGAAATACCTTTTCTTTAAAAGAGAAAAAAGAAATTTATTCTTTTATTAAAAGTTTTGAAAAAAGGATGATATTTTATGAAATATCTTCGTATTTAAGTGAAGAAGAAATCTCTAACATTAAAGAAATAAAAGTAGATGCTTTAATTTTTACTTTATTAAAAGAAAAGAAAATTAATTCTTTAGGTCATGAAACATATATCCGTAAGAAAATGAAAGAAATAGGAAATATTCCTTTTTATGTCCATCATGAAAAGGGAATGGATAATACGTATTTATCCTTTCAATCCATCTATCGATTAAAAAGAAATCTACCTAATTTTCAAGGCATTTTTGAAGAGAATCAAGATAGTTCATTGCTTCATAAATTAAGTGCGATTAAAGATTTTTCTTATTATTTGTCTCTAAAAGAAGCACTCAATACACCTTCTGCAATTCAAATTGAAGGAATATTTTTAGATTTTCATGCGTTATTTTATAAAGAAATCGATGAATACTTCCAATATCAAGAGTTATTTATAAATAGCATTTTAAAAAGATATCTTCTTTTTGTAGATGAATGTATTGCTTTATTTCCTCGAGCAATGGCAATTAAATATCTTTTATCTAAAGTTTATAACAAAGAAATCTATTCTCGATTACCTTATTATACTTTGAAAAAAGAAGAAAGTGATCCTTTGGATTATTTACTATAGATAGATGAATCTTTATTAAATATAATTAATTTCACGTAAATTAAGCATTTGCATAATGGAAACAATTTATTTTCTAATAATGGATTATTTCTATTAAATATGATTAATAAATACCAATTTTTTTAAAGAGATTTGGCTATTAATCTTTTTCGATCATTCTTCTTAATATAATACATAATCTATTCTTTAAAAAATACTAAAAAAATTTTTTTATAAAAATCTTCTATAATTCGACAAAATTTGCTAAGATGAAAAAAAGGAGATTATATTTATGGCTAAAACAATTTATCATGTTTCTAAAAGAGATAACGATGGTAGAGAATGGAAAGTCTTCATTCAGGGATCTGACAAAGTAATCAAACTATTCAAGACACAAAAGGATGCCTTAGCGTACGCGCAAGATTTGGCAAAGAAAAAAGAAGATGGCGCAACTGTAATGCTCCATGGTCTTGATGGCAAAATTAGAAAATGTTAAAAAGCGAGTGTATCGCTTTTTTTAATAGAAAATAAAATAGCTTACTTTTAAAATATAGATATGAAAAGAATTTTAACGTTTATATTTTCTTTGTTATTAAGTATTTCTTTATGTTCTTGTAAAGAAGATATTCCTCTTGAAAAAGGAGAATATATCTTTGATATTATGGTCGCTAGTGATTTACATTATTTAAGCGATGAATTACTTAGCCCTGAAAATGAACTTTATCGTAAAGAAAATATGACTCGTGATGGTCGTTATCAAGAAAAAGATGTAGAAATTCTCCATTTATTAATTGATAAAGTAAAAAAAGAAAAACCTAAAGCTTTAGTTTTAACTGGAGATTTAACATTTAATGGAGAAAAAAAGTCTCATGAAGATTTAATTAAAGAATTAGATGTATTAAAGGACATAACAAATTTTTATGTCATCCCAGGAAATCATGATATTGAAATGGATGCTCATTCATTTTTTAATGACCAAACGCAATCTACACCATCTATAAGAAATAGTGAATTTGAAACTCTTTATGAAAATTATGGCTATAATAAGGCTCTTTTTAAAGATCAAGAAACCCATTCTTATGTTGTTCCTTTTGATTCTTCCCATTGGGGTCTTATGCTTGATACTACCTTAAATCGCTTTAATTATGAATATGGAGAATCTTTTACTAGTGGTGAACTTTATGAACCCACTTTAACGTGGATAGAATCTATCTTAAAAAAAGCTAGAGATAAAAATATTCATGTCATGAGTTTTTCTCATCATAATTTATATACTCATCATCCTGCTTTTGATTATTTTTATACATTACAAAATGCGAATCAAGTTTTAGATTTATATCGAAAATATAATGTAACCTTAAATTTTTCAGGACATTTACATATTCAAAATATTAAAGAAGAAAATGGAATTTATGATATTGCCTCAGGTTCTTTATTAGATTATGGAAATCGAGTAGGGAAACTTTCTATCTATGAAAATGCGTATGAATATGAAGCTATTAAAGTAAGTGAAAATGAAATATTTAATGAAGCTTCTTTTAATTGCTTTTATCATAAATATTACATTCAAAGCCTTGCCCAAAATCAAAGAATTTATGGAGAAAATGGAGAAAAGATTACCGATTTATTATCTAAAATCAATACGTATTATTTTGATGGAGATTATTTAAAAGTTCATGAAATGATAGAGCAAAATTCATCTTTAATTTCCTTAATCAAGCAAAATGAAGGAGATTATTTTAAAGAGATTTTAAATGTTGAAAATAAAAATCAACATGAAGCTTTAATTGCAAAAAAATGAAGTAAATTAACTCTTTTATGCATAAAATTCATCTATTGACATATACCTATATAGGGTATACAATGTCTTCGAGGTGAAATTTATGAGTAAAGAATGTTTTAGAACTAAAAAAAGAGAGGAAGAAGATAAGAAAAACTTCATTTCTCGCCTAAATAAAATTGCTGGCCAGGTAAAAGGGATTGCCAAAATGATCGAGGAAGATCGTTATTGTGATGATGTTTTAATTCAATTATCCGCGGTAGATAAAGCCATTAAAAGTTTAGCAAATAAAATTTTAGATGATCACATGCACACTTGTTTAGTGAATGATATCCAAAATGGAAAACTCGATAGTGTAGATGAAATTGTCGAATTATTTAAAAAGTTTCAATAGTACAATATGAAAAAGAAATTCTTAGTGAAGGGCATGACTTGTGCTTCTTGTCAAAGCCATGTACAAAAAGCAGTTGAAGGACTAACAGGAACAAAAAATGTTCATGTTAGTTTAATGTCGAATTCGATGATGGTTGAATATGATGAAAATGTCGTTAATGATCAAGAAATCATGAAGGCTGTATCAAAAGTAGGTTATGAAGCTTATTTGCCATCAACTTCTCAAGAAACAAAAATTGAAGATGATACAAAAAGCGAATTGATTCGCTTGATTATCTCTTTTATCTTTTTGCTTTTATTGATGTATGTTTCTATGGGACATATGGTAGGTTTACCTTTACCCTTTTTTATGAATGGACATGAAGGAGCATTAGCCTTTGCCTTTAGTCAATTTATTTTCGTTTTACCTATTGTATTTATTTATCGAAGATATTTTATTTCTGGATATAAAAAGTTATTTCATTTAGCCCCGAATATGGATTCTTTAATTGCCTTAGGTGCAACGGCTTCTTTAATTTATGGTATCTTTGCTATTTATATGATTAGTTATGGCTTAGGTTTTAATCATATGGATATCGTGATGAATTATCATGATAATTTATATTTTGAATCCGCGGGAATGATTTTAACTTTAGTTAGTTTAGGTAAATATTTAGAAAAATTATCAAAAAAGAAAACGACATCCGCGCTTAGCAAATTGATGGATTTAGCACCTAAAACAGCATGTTTATTAAAAGATAATAAAGAAGTTATTGTTCCTATCGAAGATGTTAAATTAGATGATATTATCATCTTAAAAAAAGGAGATGCTGTACCTGTTGATGGAATAATTATCTATGGAAGTGCCTCCTTTAATCAGGCAAATTTAACTGGAGAAAATTTACCTATCTATAAAAAAGAAGGCGATGAAGTTATGGCTTCATCATTAGTAAGTTCAGGTTATGTACAAATGAAAGCAACAAAAGTTGGAGAAGATACTTCTTTTGCAACGATTATTCGCTTGGTAAGTGAAGCGTCCGATTCTAAAGCACCAATTTCTCATATGGTTGATAAATTTTCTTTCTATTTTGTTCCTGCAATATTAGTGATTGCTTTAATTTCATTTTTTACCTTCTTCTTTATGGGATATCCTTTTGAAAGAGCCTTTAATTTTGCTATTTCTACTTTAGTCATTGCTTGTCCTTGTGCTTTAGGACTAGCAACGCCTTTAGCCATTATGGTGGGAACAGGTAAGGGAGCAGAATCGGGCTTATTAATTAAAAATGCAGAGATTTTAGAAAAGGCCCACCATATTAATACTATTGTTTTTGATAAGACGGGTACATTAACTAAAGGTGCTTTAGAGGTTACAGATTTAATAACTTATGGAAATGAAGATGAGATATTAATGAGTATTTATTCTTTAGAATCTTTATCTGAGCATCCCTTAGCGGAATCCTTAGTAAATTACACTTCTTTAAAGAAAGCAACTTTAAAAGTAGTACAGGAGTTTTCTTCAAAAGAAGGCGAGGGAATTTCAGGGATTATTGATAATCATCTTTACGAAATAGGAAATAGTCGTTTATTACAAGAAAAAAATCCCAAAATGGAAGAACTTATGAAAGAAGGAAAGACGACTTTAGTGTTTTTAAAAGATCATAGATTACTTGCTATTATTGCTTTAAAAGATGAGGTTAAAAAGACTTCTTTAATGGCCATAGAGTATTTAAAAAAACTTGGAATCCGTGTGGTAATGCTTACTGGAGATAATTTAGATACAGCACAAAAAATTGCAAGTGAAGTTCATATTGACGAAGTAAAAGCAAATGTCCTACCGAAAGATAAAATGGAAACTATTAAATCTTTAAAACGTAATGAAAAAGATGTAGTAGCAATGGTCGGAGATGGAGTTAATGATGCACCTGCCCTTATGGGCGCAGATTTAGGTATTGCTTTAGGAAGAGGTAGTGATATTGCGCTTGATTCTAGTGATATTATCTTATTAAGAGATGATTTGATGGATGTATATAATGTCATTACTTTATCAAAGCGCGTGTATCATACGATTTTAGTCGGCTTATTTTGGGCATTTATTTATAATTTAATTGGTATAATTTTAGCATCTGGAGTATTTTATCCGAGTTTTGGTATTGAATTAAATCCAATGATAGCAAGCTTTGCTATGTCTTGTTCTAGCTTATTTGTCGTATGCACGGCTTTAACACTTTATTTATATCATCCAAAAAGGATGAAGAATATAGAAGAAAATATTATAGAAAATAAGGAGGAAAATTCTATGAAAACGATAATCTTAAATGTGGAAGGAATGATGTGCGCTCATTGCAAAATGCATGTGGAAAATGCCGCAAAATCTGTGAATGGGGTTAAAAATGCAGAAGCTTCTTTAGAAAAAAAGAATGTCACTATTGATTATGAAGATGAAATGAATGTTGATGAAGTAATTGCAAAAATTAAAGAAGCAGGTTACGAGGCAAAAAGATAATTTTATCGCCTAGTTTTACCTTAAAAAATCTTCTTTTAAAAGCTCTTTTCTTTATAAAGAAAAAAAGTTATACTTTAAACAGAAACTTGTTGAGGAAAGGAGTGAAAAAATGAATCCATTAGTTCTTATTCTTGTACCTATTTTGGTGGTTATTTTAATAGCCATTATTATTTTGATATTCATTTTAATTTCAAAAAAGCATTTTAATGATTCTGTATCTGATATTGAAAGGAAAGCAGAAGAATTATGTAAATATGTTCAAGAAAATGTTGCCACGATGGTTCATCGTTTTTATTTTATTTCTCAACAAAATTCTGATTTTGTCCCAATTTATGAAGATTTTAGAACACAAAAGGATACTTTAGTTAACACATATGAAAAGGATTTACTTGCGAAAGCGAAAAAAGTCAACGAATTAAAAGGACATAAAAAAAAGCAAATTAAACTCGCTTTAATTGATGCGAATAATTGTTATGAAGCGTATCAAAAAGCCATTGTATCTTTAGAAGATAAGATGAATCCTTATTTATTAAAAGATGATGCTTGTCATAATGAAGCAATTCCTTATCAAAGACGTTTTCGTGAAGCAAAAGAATATTATTTAGCACATAAAGAGGAATTATCTTTGATGGATGGAGCTATTCAAAAAGTTTTTGAACTCATTGAAAATCAATTTGAAGAATTTGAAAAGTCCTCCTCTAGCGCGCATTATGAAGAAGCTTCTTCAAAATTAAAAGATATTGATAAAATTCTTAAAGAAGTCGAATTAGGTTTTGAAAAACTTCCTTCTTTATGTTCACGTTTATCTTATATTCTTCCCCAAAGGATGAATGAATTACAAGAACAACATCTTTTGCTAGAAAAAGAAAAATATCCTTTACATCATTTAAAAGTGAATGTCACTCTTGATCAAGTACAAAAACGAATGGAAGAAATTAAACGACAACTCATGCGTTTTATTTATAAAAATGCCGATAAACAAATTGATGAGTTAGAACATATTTTAGAAAATTTAAAGAAAGCCTTTAATGAAGAAGTTGAAGCAAAACTCTATTTTGATGAGAATAATAAAAAAGCGACACAAGATGAATTCAATATCAAAAAGCGCTTTATGAATTTGAAAAAAGTTCTTCCAGAATATAAAAAGATTTATTGGGTACAAGAAAAATATTTTGATTCCTTAAGTGAATTACAAAATGATATTTCTACTTTAGAAAAGATGTCAACAGAACTGGAACGTTACTTGATGATTTCTTATATGCAACCCTATACAATCATCGTTTCTAAATTAAAAGATGTTCAAGGAGAAATTGAAAAGATTTTAACACTATTAAGTGATTTTGATACTTATTTAAAATCTTTAAAAGCAGATTCAGAAAAAGCCTTTGTCTTTTTAAATGAAAAATTTGTCTCTTTAAAAAGACTAGAAAAGACTTTATTAGAGATGAATGTTCCGCATTATAGTGCAACTTTAAAAAATGAAATTAGTGAGTGTTATGGACATTTAGAAAGCATAGGAATGCTAATTAAAACTCGTCCAATTAATGTTGAAGCCATCAATATTGAAGTCAGTAAAGCAGAAGAGATTGAAATTCGTTTAGTTGACGAAGTAAACTCTCAAAACGCCAAGCTCCACGAAGCAGAAGATGCTGTAGTTTATGCAAATCGATATCGTCAAGCTTTTTCGGATGTTCGTCAAGCTCTCACTCGTGCAGAGGATGCATTCTTAGAAGGGGATTTTGTAACAACATTAGATGAAGCAGTCTCCATTGAATTAAAAATGAATCCAACATCAAACGATTGACCTATTTAAAAAGAAAATATTTTCATAGAGTAGAAGGGAGGGATAATTACGATTTACTTTGATAATGCTGCGACCACTCCTATAAAAGAGGAGATATTAACACCTTATTTAACCTTTGTTAAAACGTATTTTGGTAATCCAAGTTCTACTCATGGATGGGGCTTAAAAAGCCAAGAATTTGAAGAAAAAGCTAGAAAACAAATTGGGGATTTACTAGGATTTAATGAACAGGAAGTGATTTTTACTTCTGGAGCAACAGAATCGAATAACTTAGCCATCAAAGGGGTAAGTTATATGTATCAAAATCGAGGGAAGCATTTAATCACTACAAAAGTAGAACATGCTTCTGTTCTAGAAGCTTTTCGTCAATTAGAAAAGAAAGGATTTGTTGTCACTTATTTAGATGTTTTACCTGATGGAAGTGTAACTAAAGAAATGGTATTAAATGCCATAAGAGAAGATACGATTTTAGTTTCTATTATGGCAGTAAATAATGAGGTAGGAGCAATGAATCCTATTGAAGAAATAGGAAAAGAATTAAAAAGATATCCTAAAATCTTCTTTCATAGTGATATTACTCAAGCGATTGGAAAAATTCCTTTATCTTTAGAATATGTCGATTTAGCTTCATTATCTTTACATAAACTTCATGGATTTAAAGGATCAGGGATTCTTTTAAAAAGAAATCCAATTGATTTAGAACCCTTATTTTCAGGTGGAGGTCAAGAATTTGGTTATCGTTCTGGGACAGATAATGTACCTTTAAATGTAAGTGCTGCTAAAACCTTACGCCTTGCGTTAAGTAATTTAAAAGAAAACTATGAAAAAATTGATGCTTTAAGAAATAGATTGATTCAAGGCTTAAATAAAATTTCAGGAATTAAAATTCATTCAACACCAGCTTGCTCCCCTTATATCATTAACTTTTCCGTTTTTAAAAAAGCAAGTGTTGTTGTCGAGGCATTATCTAAAGAAGAGATTTTTGTTTCTACAAAAAGTGCCTGTTCATCTAAAAAAAGCTCTGCTTCTTATGTCTTATTAGCGATGGGTATTGAAGAAAAAGAAGCACAAAATGCATTAAGAGTATCATTTAGTGATGAATCCACAAGTGAAGAAGTAGATATCTTCTTAGAAAAACTAGAGCAAATTTTAAATAAGATTCGCTAGAAGGAGTATTATGAATAACGATGTCATGATTATGGTACGATATGGAGAATTATCGACCAAAGGAAAAAATAAAAAAGATTTTATCGATTGTTTAGCAAGAAACATTAAAAGAATGTTAATAAAATATGATTCTTTAACTTATGAAGTAAAAAGAGATCATATCTATATTCATTTAAATGATGAAAATTTAAATGAAGTATCTTCCGTTTTACAAAATGTATCAGGATTATCTTCTTTTTCTTATGTATATCGGATTGATAATAATCTTGAAAAAATGAAAGAATTTGCCTTAAATCTTCTTTTAAAAGAAAATAAAAAGACTTTTAAAATTAGAGCAAAACGCGTAGATAAAACTTTTCCTATGGTTAGTGATGAAATCAATCGACACATCGCAGGATATATTTTAAGTCATAGTGATTATAAAGTAGATGTTCATAACCCTGATGTTTTGGTGTCCCTTACAATACGTGAAGATTTTACGTATATCTATACAAATGATATCCAAGGTTTAGGCGGATATCCTTTAGGTATGCAAGGAAAGGCGATGATGATGCTTTCAGGTGGAATTGATTCCCCTGTCGCGTGCTATAAGATGTTAAGAAGGGGAATCCAAATTGAATGTATTCATTTTGCTGCCCCTCCATATACTTCTGAAGCAGTGATCACGAAAATTAAAGACATCCTTAAAGTACTATCTTTTTATCAAGGGAAAATCATCCTTCATATTATTCCCTTTACGAAGTTACAAGAAGAAATTTATCGCTATGCTGGTCCTAGTTATGCCATTACTATCATGCGAAGGATGATGTATCGCATTAGCGAGAGGCTAGCAAATAAGCGCAAATGCTTAGTGATAGGAAACGGAGAATCGATTGGTCAAGTTGCTTCCCAAACAATGGTATCGATTAATCGCATTGAAAGTGTATGTTCTTTACCCGTTATTCGTCCTTTAAGTGTGTTAGATAAAGTAGAAATTATTGATATAGCTAAAAAGATTCATACCTATGATATTTCCATTCGTCCTTATGAAGATTGTTGTACAATTTTTGAACCAAGGAATGTTACAACTGCACCCCATATGGACAAAATTGAGCAAATTGAAAGTGCATTTGATTATGAAACTTTAGTAAATGAATGCGTAGAAAATAAAGAAACTATCGTGATTAGTGAAGAAGAAGATTCATCTTTCTTTTAAAAAGAATAATTTCATCCCTATAGGGTAGAATAACCTTGTAAGGTGGTGAAAAATATGTCATTTTGTCGAAATAATCAAAATTCAAAGCAATGTAAAACAAACCAACGTGCGAAGAACATGAAAACTTTAGAAACGATTACAAATCCTAACAATCGTGATGAAGAAACCTCAAGTGAATTTAAAGGAAGAAATAAAAGTCGTTCTAAAAGAAACCAAAGAAGTTCCTCAAAAAAATCAAACTCTTAATGAATCTAAACCACGTGAAAGCGTGGTTTTAAAGTAGTCTATGGATTCTATTAATGATGAGTTCTTTTAAATCTTCTTTTAAAGATGAAGGTAAATAAGATTCTTCACACATCATAAGAAATAAATCTTTCTTACTAATAATTAATTGAATCATATTTGAAATCGTTTTTAAATTTAAACCAATATGTTCTCCATAGGTGATAAAATCATTTTTTGTTAGATGAGATTTTTTACCATTTAAGGCAAGAGCAAATTCATCAGGATCTTCTTTTAATATCGCATTAACAGGAAGTAAATCGTAAGCACTAGATAAAGAAAACGTAAAGGATTTTGGACTTATTTCAATTAAAGAGAAATTTTTTAAATGCATATCAGAATTACCAATTACAAAACAAAATAAAAGTCTTAAAAACAATTCAGATAAATCAAATTGAATATAGGAAGAATATTTTTTGATGATTTTTGCACATCGTTCATAAGATCCTTTATATTTATCTTCGGTTAAGCGTAAATCTAATTGACAAAAATCTTCCATGGCTAAAAAATCATATCCATTTTTATTTTTTATACGATCAATTCTTCTTGTAATATATGCTAAACCATCTTTTGTCTTAATTAACCCAAAAGGGACGACTTTAATTCCGATTTCTTTTGCTATACTCATTACGAGAAATTCTGCTTCAGGAAGAGAAGCATATTTTTCTGTTTGGGGCTTTAAAATATATCCAGTCGGGTAATCTACTAAAGTTAGTCTAGGCTTTTTTTCTTCGGTTAAGTGTAAGGACAACTTCTTTTGCACACCAGGGATTGTATAGCCTTGATTGATATAACTTTTTGCGATTTCTTCTAAAGTCGTTTCATTAATGTATAATTCAGGTAAAAAATTTGTATTAAAAAAATTATGGATACATTTTAAATGCCAATGATTTTGACGTTCATATTCACTAGCATTTGCATCTATTATTTGATTACAACAAAGACATTTCATCATTTATTCTCTCCCTTTAGTGAAACAACTCCGATAGGATCACTACAAGAAACAAGTAGTAATCCAAATCGATCTTTATATTTAATTTTCCAATTATGAGTGACTACATCCAATATCCATCCCTCTGGGATTAGTCCATCAAAAAAGGGAAAAAGAGTTGTAGATTTATATTCATCTTTTTGTAAGGGAAGAGTAAGGCTTATAGGAAGAGAATTTTCTCTCTTTAAATATTCTTTGTCATAACAAAAAGAATAGCCTTCATCTGTTTCCTTTAAAATACCGCAAAACTCATTTCTTATATAAACATATGCTTCTCGATACGTGTCATTCTTCATTGCCATGTTTCATCCTTCCTGGAACAGCAGTCATTCCAAACATTGCGAGAGCTTGATTTACCTTATCAAGACGAAGAGTTTCTTTTCCTTGTTCTAAATCACGTACAAAATGAATTCCTAATCCTGAACGTAAGGCAAACTCTTTTTGTGTAAGATTTAATTTTTTTCTGTTTTCTTTAATAAATTGTCCGATTATGTTCATAAACTTATTTTATACTCGTTGTAGTATAATTACAATATCTTTTTTAGTTTAGTATACTCGATAAAGTATAATATATGTTATTTTAATAAAAATTATACTCAATCGAGTATAAAAATATTTCCGTATGTTGAATTTGATGATTATCTTAAAGAGTTAATTACTCAAGTTCGTTTAGAAGAAGCTAATTCTTCCAATAAACCTGTTTCTGATCCTAAATACAATATCAATGAATTATTACAAACCATTATTGATACAAGATTTTTTGAAGAAGATTATCTTTCATCTACAAAAAGCTTATTGTATGAAGAATATTCGTATGATGATGCGATTAAAAATGGAATAGTAAAAGTACTTGAAAAAAGGTTCTTTTAAATAAAAATAAAGTAAAATGAATCTGGACAAAATAAGTTCAGATTTATTTTGTTAAAGGAATTTTTATGGAAAAGAAATCAACTATTATCTTTTATTAATAAGTTCTCTAAGGGAGAACCTTTTTCTGCACGGGAAATTCTTTTGGAAAATAAAAAACAAGTTCGACTTATTTTAAAAAGACTTGCAGATCAAAAAGTCTTAGTTCGCTTAATGCGTGGAGTTTATTATAAATACTTTATTACATCTTTTGGAAGCGAAGGCTATGGTAATTATCTTAAGTATATTCGTAAATGTTATATCGATGGGAACTCCCTTGGCTTTTATTGCTACTATACTCTAGTAAATTTAGCAGGTTTTACTAGCCAAAATCCTGCGGTTAATTTTATATCTAGTAACGCCGCAACAACTGAACAACGGAGAATCAAAATATTAGGATTACGTTATGCTATCTATAAACCTATCGTGGAAATTACAAAAGAAAATAGGACAACTTTAGAGTTTTTAGATTTAATGACTCATATAGAAACATTTTCTGAAGTAAGAAAAGAAAATAGATTAAAATCACGATTGGATTATTATTTTAAAAATAATGATATTGATTTTAATTTAGCCAAAAAATATGTTTCAAATTGTCCCTTAAGAACATATAAAAATATGTATAATTTAGGAACAATGGAATATCTTTTCTAATTTATATATAGAAAGAATTTATTCATGGAAAAAGAAAAAGATAAAATCCTTGAACTAATTGAAAAAATCCCATATGGGGAAGCTTTTTCTATGGATGAAATCCCTTATGAAAATTATAATTATTTATGACAAACGATGAAAAGATTGACCGATAAAAATATCTTAACTCGTTTATATACGGGTGTATATTATCGTAATCATAGTGATGAACAAGGTAATCCTATAAAAGTCGATGTAAATAGTTATTTAGAAAAATATTATATGGAAAATGATACCATTGGTTTTTATAGTGGCTATGAATTAGCGTACCGCTACGGATTCACAAAGAAAAAACCAAAAGTGATAGAAATTACTACAAATAAGGCAAAGACTCCGCAAAGAAGAGTGAAGATAAATGGGCAAAAATATATTTTTTATAAACCCATTGTAGAGATTAACAAGCAGAATATTGCTGCCTTACGTTTCCTTGATTTGATTTTACGTTTTGATTTATGTTGTAAAATTAAAGGGGATGAATTAATTGCTACGATGAAGAATTTTATCGATGAAACCCATGTTGATTTTTTCACTTTTGATGAATATATTAATCTTTATCCCATTCGGATTTATCGTAATCTATTAAATTCTAAAGCGATGCTTTTCTTTAAAGAGGAATATAAGCGTAAAAAGATTCGTCTTTAAGAAGAATTTGAAAATAAATGTATGTCTCCTATAAAGGAGATTTTTTATAATTGAAGATAAAATATAAAAAAACATCATTTTTCTTTTATTTTGAAGTGTTTTAGAAAGTAAACTTTTCATTTTTGTTACAAATAAAGTAAAATAAAATCCGTCTTCATAAAACGGATTAAATTATTGAGTTAAAAATTCATAAAACGAGTGATATATTTTTCATATTCATAATCATTCAAGGGAAGAAAATATTTTACTCTTGAAGGATTATAGGGGTATTCATAAAATCTAGAGAATTCTTCTGGAGTTAAATTATGCCATAAGGCAATTCCTTCTTTTTTAATATGATTATCATAACTACATTTTAAGAAGACACATTTACCATAGGGTCTCCAAGGTCGAGCTAGATAGGTAGAATTCATTAAGTTTGTTTGATTAATAAAATGACATTCATTAAAGATGAATCCATCTTTTTGAAATAGGCTATGTCCTGGCGCGGCAACATATCCTTCTTTTAATGAGACGATATTACAACGATCAAATAAAGCAGAGCCTGCGCCAAAGATGAAATCAATAGAACCTTCAATAAGGGCATTTTTGAAATGAGAATATAGATTTCCTTCAATAAATAATTCTCTTGGAGTTAAAAATTTTGTATAGCGTTCTTTTAAATCATCAGGAAGGGGTCCTAAAAATAAAGTATCATTATAGGAAGATATTCTTGCACTATCTAAAGAAAAATGATTCCCATAGATAGCTAAAGCAATAGCTTGTCCTCCTTTAGGATCAGCAGAATTATAAATTGCTAAATCTTTGATTTTACAATAATCCCCTAGAACAAGCGCTGTTGGGGTTCTAAAGGTATTATAATCTCTTCCATCAGGATGAATCTTTTTAGAATAATCATTATATTTAATAATGGTTTTATTAATTCCTTCACCAATTAAATCGATATTGGGTTTATCGATGATGATTTTTTCTTCATAGATTCCTTCCTTTATATATATAGAAACATGATTTCCATATACTATAGAGTTAATGGCTTCTTGAATGGACTTAATAGGACCATCTTTTGATACAATTAATTGATTCATTTTCATCTCTTTCATGTCTTTAATTATAAGAAATAAAAAATTCAATTTAAAGAATTAATCATGATAATAGAAAATTCATTTTAGATAAAAAATGATGATTTTATAGACGCATATGGGGTTAAATTATAAAAAAATTCAAAAAAAATTTTAACTAAAAAAATCATCAGAAAAATAGTGAAATTTTAATAGGAAAAATAAAGCCATTTTTTTACTTAAAAAATGCCTTATTAATGGGCTAATTTTCAATGCTTCTTATTTTTTTAGTCAAAAAAATTTTTAGCTATTTTTATGGTTTTTTTATATAAAAATCAACCTATTTGTTTATATGGGTAAAAAAATACGATTAAAAAAATTGATAAAAAATAAGATTTGTGCTTGTGCACAAATTTAATACAAAAATGAAAGCCGCTTTCAGGGGTATAAAAATAAGAGGTAATTTTTTTAACAAATGCCTTTATTTCCGTGCGAAAAGTAGGTTTTTCTTGACAAAAAGGTACGGGGGGGGGTATTATTTATACGTGGTATTGAAACCGCTTGCATATTTTGTATTTATACAAATTACAAAATGCAGTTTAACGGAGGATTAAATTTATATGGCAAATAATGTGGTTGATGAAAAAAAGAATGAAGAATCGTTTGTATCATTAAGACACATAGACAAAATCTATGATAACAATGTACAAGCCGTGTTTGATTTCAATCTTGAAATTAAAAAACATGAATTCATTGTTTTCGTTGGTCCATCAGGATGTGGTAAATCTACAACCTTAAGAATGATAGCAGGTCTAGAGGATATTACCAAAGGTGAACTTTACATCGATAATGAACTTTGTAATGATAAGACACCTAAAGATAGAGATATCGCAATGGTGTTCCAATCTTACGCCTTATATCCACATATGTCCGTATATGACAATATGGCATTTGGTTTAAAAATTAGAAGAATGCCAAAATATGAAATTGATAAAAGAGTACATGAAGCTGCACGAATTTTACAAATTACAGAATATCTTGATCGTAAACCAAAAGCTTTATCAGGTGGTCAAAGACAACGTGTTGCTTTAGGTAGAGCAGTTGTTCGTAATGCTAAAGTCTTCTTAATGGATGAACCATTATCTAACCTTGATGCAAAATTAAGAGTACAAATGAGAAGTGAAATCATCAAATTACATGAGGCCTTAGGAGCCACAACCATTTATGTTACACACGACCAAACTGAAGCAATGACTATGGCTTCTAGAATCGTCGTCATGAAATTAGGTAGAATTCAACAAATTGGCACACCAATTGAAATTTATAATAATCCAAGCAATTTATTCGTCGCAGGATTCATTGGATCCCCTGCTATGAATTTCTTACTTGTCGACTTTGATGAAAAAACAGGTGTTGCAAAATGTAAAGATGGAAAAGAAATTAAGATTCCAAAAGAAGTTTATAAAGGAAAGAAGATTCCAAGTAAAGTCATCTTAGGTATCCGTCCAGAAAACATTATTCCTGTTGAAGAAGGCGGTTATGAAATCGAAGTCAATGTCGCTGAATTATTAGGAAATGAATATTACATTCATAGTGATTTTGGTGGCGTTGATCTTGTTGCTAAATTCCCTGCAAATAAAGTGATTTCAATTCACGATAAATTAAGAATTGATTTCAAAGTAGATAAAGTCCATTTCTTTGATGTTGATACAGAAATGGCAATTTAACTTCGGTATTAATAAGGAGAAAATAATCTCTATTAATATATATAAACATTTTTAAACGAGCAGATTTGTAGCAAACTGCTCCGATGAAAAAGAAAGGAGATAAGAATGTTTAATAAAACTAAAGTGTTACTTTGTTCACTAGCAGTGCTTGGTGGACTTGGATTAGTAGCATGTAATCAACAACCTGACGAAAGAGATAGCTTTGAACAAAATACCAATAAATTTGAAGCAAATGAAGAAATGTATATTATTGGTTCTCATTGGCATGGTTGGGATAACATTAAAACCATTAAGGAAGCAAATCCTTCATGTAGATTTACAAGAGTTACAAGTAATGAATATACCTTTGACGCAGTAGTTACAGCAGATATGGTGGCTAATGGCGCAAACGCAGAATTCAAATTTATCGCCTCAAACTCTTGGAATGTACAATATGGTATGGAAGATGTAGACTTTGATGAATGTAATGCTGCATTTAAAGCCTTATTTCCAGACAAAACAAAAGAAAGTTGGAATCAAGGTAGTTCCAATAGATCTAATGTTACAGTAAATAAAGCTGGTACATATCACATCTCATATGATCCATACAATTTCAAAACTGATGACGCTGGACGTTCATTCAAATTTGTGATTGATTTCACAGCAGCTACAGCAGCTCAATAAACTAAATAAGGAGAAAAAAGAATATGAAAAAAGGTTTATTAATTTTAGGAACAGCCTTAATGACCACATTAGGCTTAGTTGCTTGCCAACAACAAGAAGCAGCTCCTGCTGGTGATTATGTCCATATTGACATTTGGGCAACCGCCGCAGAACAACAAGTTATCGAAGCAGTCGTTAATGACTACAATAGCAAACAAACAGAAGCTAGTGCAAAATTCAATTACACATTTACAGCCGTTGCAGAATCTGATGCAGGTACAACCTTAGCAAAAGACCCAACCGTTGATGGCGCGCCAGCATTATTCTTATGTGCTGATGACCATATCTTCAATTTACAATCTAAAGATATCGTTTCTGAACTTAAAGGTTCAAGAAAAGATAAAGTCGTCGCAGAAAACTCTGCAGTCGCAGTTGCTGGTGCAACACTTGATGGTAAATTATATGGTTATCCAGTAACTTCTGATAACGGATACTTCTTATGGTATAACAAGGGTGTCTCTGGAATCCAAGATAAAGTTGGTTCTTTAGAGGATTTGTTAGCCTTAGCAAAAGCCAATAATAAAAAGGTTTTAATGGATGTCGCTAATGGATGGTATGCAAACTCCTTCATTATGTCCCCAGATGCCTGTGGTGTTGATTCCTTATATTGGGAAAAAGATGCTGAAGGTAAAGTTAAATATGTTACAAACTGGGATAATGAAACAGGTGTTAAAGTTTCTGAATACATTGCTGGTTTATTAACTCCATATTATGCTGATGGAACATTAGTAACTGGATCTAACGAAAACATTTCTGCTGGATTTTCTGATGGTTCATTAATCGCTGCTGTATCTGGTACTTGGATGGAAAACGAATTAAAACCAATCGTAGGTAATAATTTAGCAGCCACAAAACTTCCAACATATAAGATTGAAGGAAAGAGCTATCAAATGGCTTCATTTACAGGATCTAAAGTTTATTGCTTAAATAAAACACGTCCTGTCGCAGAACAAAAAACAGCTGCTGCTCTTGCAGAACTCTTAACTTCAAAAGAAGCTCAACTCGTTCGTTTTGAAAAACGTCAAGCACTTCCATGTAATAATGAAGCTGCAAAAGATTCAAGATATACAGCTAACGTTACAATTGGTGGTGCAGCATTAGTTGAACAAAATGCTTATGCATGCGTGCAAGCTAAGACCGCACAAGATAGATATTGGGATATTGGTCAAGCCATTGGTCAAGCTTATCTTGATAGCAATTTAGCTGGCAAAACATGGACACAATTCTTAAAGGAACAAATGGATACTTTAAGAGTTGCACAATAGTTAACTTAATTTAATTTTTATCTCATATAGGAGGAGTAATTCTCCTCCTATATGATTTTTTTAAGGGGAGTGGTGATATGAGTAATAATACAAACGAAGAAATAAAAAACTCTAATGAAAAAGAAAACCCTCAGGTAAATAGCGTATTTGCTAGAAAGGTAAAACTTATAAATCCAGTTGTTTATTTTTTCACTGTAGTTTTATCCGCGATTTGGAAAGCGATTTATTGGCTTTTTGATTTAGTAGTATCAATGTTTACGTCCATTGGTCACTTTTTCAAATTATTCGGATTAGGTGTTTTCCATGGTGTAATCGGTATTAAAGACTTTTTTAAGCGAAAAGCACATCAATTTAAATATAATGATAGATCAGGAAGATTATCGTTCTTCTTATTTGGATTCTCATCATTCTCAAATAAACAATATGTAAATGGTGTACTTTTTGCATTATTTGAAGTTTTATACATCGTTTTCTTTGCTTTATTTGGTGCAAATGCCCTTTACATGTTAACATTTGGAAAACTTGGTTTAGTGGCACCTGGACCAGATCCATTCTGTGAAGATGAACAATTCTGTGAATGGATTAATGGTGATAACTCCATTATGATCCTTATTTATGGATTATTATGGATCTTATCCATCTTCTTCTTCCTTTATATTTGGAATCGTAGCATCAATAGTGGTTACAATAATTATCGTATTAAAGAGTTCATCCATTTCGAACAACTTTATAAAGATAATATTGAAATCTCTAAAAAATTTGATGCCGAAGCAAAAAAAGCATTCGAAGAAGGTATTTCTTGTAAAGACTTTATCAATTCTAAAAAAGCCGAAATTGATGAATACGTTAGCAAAATAGAAAATAAAAAGGATGCAGATTATACAAGATATTTATTAATCAATAACTGCAGACATTCTTATAAATATTTTAAAACCGTTAAACGTCAAGAAAATGTTATCGCGAAATTAGAAACAAAAAGAGAAAAAGTCAATCAAATTTGCCAAGATGGTCTAAAAGCCCACATTGCAGAATGTGATGAAAAACGTAAAGCTTACACAGGTGATGATCCTGAATACTTTGAAAAATTAGATATTTCTATTGAAAAGTATGAAAACAAGAACATGGGTAAACTTGCAAAATGGGATAACAAAATTAAAAAACAAAATCACGTTTTAGAGGAAATCCATAAACGTTACTTAACATTCGTAGAAATTCAAGAAACTAGAAATAATGATAAGTATGGTAAATTTAATGATTACTATAAATACGTTGCTAGTTTAGATGCAAAGATTCTCTTCTATTCACATTATCAAGAATTTAAAGATTTATACGAATCTAAATTAGATAAGTATCAAGAAAAGAACGAAGAAAACGTTCAAAAGATTGTTTCTTTGGGTGAAGAGATGAATCAAAAAATCACCAATACACGAACTAGCTTTGATGCTATCCGCGAAAAGAAAAAGGCTTTAAATGATGAATTAGCAAAAGTAAAAGTTGCTTATAAAGAAGAAGTTAAAGCGATTAAAGCCGCGAATGATCCAAATAAAAATCAACTTTTAATGGAAGCTAAAGCTAAATTAGTTGATGGAACTACTGCAATTATGAGAAGTTTAAATGACTTACCAAGTGATAAGAATATTAAACTTCTTGAAAAAGAAGAAATTAAAGAATCTAAAAATGCTTATAATCGTGATAAGAAATACTTAAAAACGAATTATACAAGTGAAGAATTTGCGATGCAAGAAGTCATCGATATGATGATTGTTGAATACAAATTAAATTATAAAGATGCTCAAGCATTCGCTAAGAAATTATTAATCACTGAAAATAAAGCACAGCGTTTTATGACAAGTGAAGAAGTTGAAAAAGAGTTAAATACACTTGATAAAGAAAAAGAACAATATGTTAAAGATCATCCAGATAAATATAATGGAAGACCAGTTTCCTTTAAAGAGACAGTGAAGAGCTTATTTAATGATAAGTTCCATATTACAATCTTATCACTTCCTGTTATTGGTATCTTATTTATGTCTATCATGCCATTATTGTTCTCAATTCTCGTGGCATTTACAAACTACTCAACAGGACATATTCCACCAACTCAATTATTTACATGGATAGGATTTGATAACTTTGCTACATTATTTAATCCTCCCGCGGATTCGGTCTATGTTGTCTTACCAAATGCTTTATTAAGAACTGTTGAATGGACGATGATTTGGGCAATTGTTGCCACATTCTCAAACTATATCTTAGGTATTGTTGTTGCCTTATTAATTAACAAAGAAGGTATTAGACTTAAGAAATTATGGAGAACAATCTTCATGATGACAGTCGCAATTCCTCAATTCATTTCCTTACTATCAATTGCTACCTTATTAAAAGATACGGGTGCATTAGGAAGATTATTCAATGATACATTTGGCTACCGATTAGGCTTTGGTTCCGATGGATCTGCAAATGGAGTTATGATGGCAAAAATCATCATTATTCTAGTTAACGTATGGGTTGGTATTCCATATACCATTCTATCCACAACAGGTATCTTATTAAATATTCCAAAAGATTTATATGAATCTGCAAAAGTTGATGGTGCTGGGACAGTCACACAATTTGCGAAGATTACGATGCCTTACATCTTATTCGTCACTGGACCTTATCTCATTACTCAATTTATTGGTAATATTAATAACTTCAATGTTATCTTCTTCCTTACAGGTGGGGGTCCATCAATCGTTGGATCAGGATTATTAGGCTTAGGACAAACAGACTTATTAATTACATTCTTATATAAGATTGTTACATCCACGAATAATCCTCAATATGGTATTGCTAGTACAATCGGTATTGTAATATTCATTATTTGTTCCTTTATCTCCATTGTTATGTATAACAAGAGTAATTCTATAAAAGAGGAGGATCAATTCCAGTAATATGAAAAGTTTAAAAGCAAGTCGAATTATTTCGAACACAATCATTTATTTAATCTTAGGAATCATGTCCATCATTTGGGTATTACCAATTGTATGGATTGTTCTCCAATCGTTTGGAGGAGGTGGAATTAGTGTTCGTTCACAATTAATTCCTGAAACGTTTACCTTCGATAATTATCTATATTTATTTAGTAATTTTACAGGGGTTACAAATCCTCGTGCCTCTAACCATTCATTAGACGGATATTTCTTTGGATGGTTCTGCAATACGTTAATTGTTGCAGTATTATCTTGTCTAATTTCGACCTTATTCGTACTAGGAACAGCCTATGCTTTATCTAGATTTAGATTCAAAGCTCGTACGATTTTCATGAAAGTGAATCTTGTCATTGGTATGTTCCCTGGATTCTTAGGAATGATTATCATGTATTGGGTTATGAGAGATATCTTCCATCTCCAAGGAAATTATTTCTCCCTCGTAATTATCTATTCTGCAGGAGCAGGTGGAGGTTACTACATTGCAAAAGGATTCTTCGATACAATTTCTAAAAATATCGATGAAGCAGCGATGATTGATGGAGCGTCAAAGAGCCAAATCTTCTGGCAAATTATCTTACCTCTTGCAAAACCCATTATTGTCTATACTGTATTAACAAGCTTTATGGGACCATGGGGTGACTATGTTACATCCTCATATATCATTGGCTTACAAAATACATCGAACTGGACAGTTGCAATTGGCTTATACCAATTCACAACAGGTCAAGATATCGCCACATCTTATTACACACAATTCGCTGCAGGTGCGGTCGTGGTAGCACTACCGATTACAATCTTGTTCTTCGCCTTACAGAAGTACTATGTATCTGGTGTTACAGGTGGCGCAGTAAAAGGATAAAGAGAGATGAAAAAGAGATCAATGATATTATTCACATCTCTTTTTTCACTTATAGCCCTCGTGGCATGTAATAATAATTCTCAAAGCACAAGTATTTGTGATGAAATGTTCGAGGATTGTAATGGCAATAGTGAGAAAAGCGAAGTGAAAGAAGTAGAATTAAATGCCTATGAAGGCAACAATTATGAATTTGACGCTGAAGTGACAAATGAAAATGGTTCAGCAAGTTATGAAATCTTTGTCAGAAGTTTTTATGATAGTGATGGAAATGGAATTGGTGATTTTAAAGGAGTTACTAAAAATCTTCCATATTTAAAAGAATTAGGTATTAAAACTATTTGGTTGATGCCCATTATGCCATCTCCTTCATATCATGGTTATGATGTTACTGATTATTATAATGTACATCCTGATTATGGTACTTTAGATGATTTTAAAGAACTCACTGAAGAAGCTCAAAAAGTGAATATCGATATCATGATTGATATCGTATTTAATCATTCTAGTTCTCAACATCCATGGTTTTTAAAGTCCTATGAAGATTATTGCAATAATAATGAAGCTGAGGGTTCTAAAAAAGATTGGTATGTTTGGTCGACAAGTAAGCCAACTGGATATAGCTCAAAAGGAAGCGTTTATTATGAATCTAGATTTGATTCATCTATGCCTGATTTTAATACAGAAAATGAAGAAGTTCGGGAAGAAATGGTCAATATCTTAAAATTTTGGGTAGAACAGGGTGTTGATGGATTTCGATTTGATGCTGTAAAATATTATGATTATGAAAATACAGTTTATAATGCAGAATTTCTTTCTTATTTAAAAGATGAAATCAATAAAGTTGATCCATCGATTTATTTTGTTGGAGAATGTTGGGATAGAATAAATGTTATAAATAATTATTATAAATCATCCTTTGACTCCTTCTTTAAATTCAATGCTTCTTTAGATGGACGTGGTGATGATACTATTTTAAGTCAAGTAAAAGGAATAGTTGATTCTAATAAATTTGGTGATTTAATTGAAGAACAAGAAAGAATTTTAAAAGAGAACAATCCAGATGGATATTCATCTTATTTCTTATCCAATCACGATATGGATCGTTCCTCAAATTCATTTTCAGAAATTTATGCTAAAATGGCAGCATCTCTTACTTTCTTACTTCCTGGAACTCCATATATGTATTATGGTGAAGAAATTTTACTTAAAGGGAAAAGGAATACATCACCTGATGATCAAAGCGATGTAAGAAGAAGATTACCAATGGTTTGGTCAAAAGATAAAGAAGGAGAATGTGCTTTTCCTGAAAAGAATCGTCAAGATTTAGCTAATAATGATCAAGTTACTGTTGGGGCATATGAAGCTAAAGAAAATGGATATTCTTTATGGAATCATTATAAAAAAGTCATCAATATTCGTAATAAATATCCATTTATGAAGCAGAGTATCTTTACGAATCTAACAAGTAAAATTAATCAAAACTATAAACATGTCTTAGCGTATAAGGTATCTCTTGGTGATGATTATGTGATAGTTATTCATAACTTTGAAACTTCCAATGTAGAAATTAATGTTTCAGAGTTAGGAAATACGATTGTAGATGAAGTATCTTGTTCAAAATTAACTCCAGTATTAGAAAATGGAACGTTGAAAATTGGACGCTTATCTACCGTATTATTAAAGTAAAAAATTATTTATCTAACTTATCAAAAAATGGATAAGTAGCAATTGCTAGAGCATCGACTAGTAAAATGGAAGTAAATACAATAATTAATTCCTTACTAGCGAGCTCTAGATTTGCTAAAAATAAAGAATTATTAAAGCAGATGATAATGGCATAAATTAAAATTCCAAGAATTAAAAAGCAGCCAATTCTTACTAATAATAAGAAACGACTATTTAAAGAATTATCATCATTATAAGCTAAATTCTTAATAAAATTACTTCCGTTTTTAAAAGAAATAATCGTATTGAATATTTCTAATCCAATGAATGATAAAGATAAAATAAAACAAATGATATACATGATTTGATCAAAGTTTACGTTACCTGATTGAATTAATCCAATAAGGGTGACTACTAAAAAAGTAACATCCATAGCAAAAGCAAGGATTAATAAAGTCAGTAATAAAATGCGATGAACTAGTATTTTCATAGAAATTATTATATCTTATCCCTCATTTTAATTAAATAGTTGAAAGGAAAAAGGAGAAAAAAATGAAGAAAAAACTATTTCTAGGCGTTATCGCTTTACTAAGTATTGCCTTAGTGGGCTGCAATAATGCTGAATCGGGTTCAAATGCGTCATTAGTACCCCCGACTGTATTAAGCACATCTACAGAGCCTCATCCCTTAGAGGGACAATCTGTTAGTATCCATTATTACCGATATGATGCAAATTATTCTAATTGGGAATTATGGCTTTGGGAAAAGAATAAAGAGGGTGCAGCTTATCCATTTACTACCACGGATGATTTTGGAGCTGTTGCTCAAGTATCCCTTACAACATGGAGTAAAGATATTTTAACAAATGGATTAGGGTTTATCGTTAGATCCAAGGGTAGCTGGGATGCAAAAGATGTAGAACAAGATCGTTTTATTGATTTTTCTACAATTACTAAAGATACAAATAACTCTTATAATATTTACCTAAAAACAGGAGATGCAACAGTGTATACAGATGCAAGTGAAGTAAGTACTTTTGATATTCTTTCACCTCAATTCACGGATGCAAGTACGATTACATTCCAGACAAGTGGAGCTATTACTCATTATGTAATTTATGAAGGTGAAACAAAACTTCATGAAGAAGACGTACAAAATGAAGAATTAACATCATTTACTTATACATTTACAAGTGATCATCCTGCAGATTTAACAAAAACTTATTCTGTTGAAGTCACTTTTAAAGATGAAGAAATTACTCAAAAGAAAGTAGTGAATATTAATCGTCTTTATAAAGATGAAGTTTTTAATCAATTTAATTATGAAGGTAATGATTTAGGCGCTACTTATACAGAAGAAAAAACCACCTTTAAAGTTTGGTCACCTATTTCTAGTGAAATAAAAGTTAGAGTATATGAAAACGGTACTCCAAAAAGTGTTGATGCTACAAAAGGCGATGATACTTATGAAGAATATACTATGACAAAAGGTAATCAAGGTGTATTTTCCGCGGAAGTTAATGAAGATTTAGGTGGAAAATATTACACATATGTCGTCACTAATAGTCAATATAAAGATCAAGAAATCGTTGATCCATATGCTAAATCCGCGGGTATCAATGGTTTAAGAGGTATGATTGTTGATTTTTCCAAAACGAATCCTACTGGATGGGAAAGTGTATCACCACATCAATATGATCGAAAAAAACTCGTAGTGTATGAAACTCATGTAAGTGATTTAACCTCATCCTCTACTTGGTCATCTCGTGAAGAAGATAAACCATTTGCTAAAAAATTTAAAGGAGCTTATATAGAAGGTACAACCTATACAGATAATAATATAACCGTAAAAACTGGATTTGATCATATTAAAGAATTAGGTGTTAACGCTGTTCAACTTGTGCCAATCTTTGATCAAGCAAATGATGAAACCAAAATGACCTTTAACTGGGGATATAATCCATTAAATTATAACGTTTTAGAGGGTAGTTATTCTACAGATCCATATGATGGATATGCACGTATTAAAGAATTTAAAGAGTTAGTTCAAGCCTATAATAAAGCAGGAATTAACATTATTATGGACGTTGTCTATAATCACGTAAGTGCCGCGGGAGGATCTAATTTTGATGTTTTAATGCCTGGATATTACTTTAGATATTCTGGTAATTCATTTGCCAATGGGTCAGGATGTGGAAATGAAACTGCTTCTGAAATGCCAATGTTTAGAAAATTCATGAAAGATTCTACAGAATTTTTAGCTAAAGAATATAAACTTGGTGGATTTAGATTTGACTTAATGGCTCTTCATGATTTAGATACAATGAATAAATTAACCGCGAATTTAAAGACATTTAATCCAAACATTTGTGTCTATGGTGAACCTTGGGCTGGGGACACATCACCTTTACCTGGTGGGCAAGCTGCTTCTCAAGAAAATGGTGCTAGATATGTTGGTTATGGTCAATTTAATGATCAAATGAGAGATGCTTTAATTAAGGGTGGTATGAGTGGAAATTCTGAAAAAGGATTTGTTAATACTACAACAGAATTATCTACTAAAGATAAAACCTCTATTCAAAACGGAATCAAAGGATTTACAGGAACAACTATTTTAGATCCAAATAAGACTGTAAACTACGTTACATGTCATGATAATTACACACTTTTTGATCGTATGAAAGCCGCGAATGCAAATGTTGGTGAACTTACTGCGAAATCACAAGCTATGCTTGCTAATTCAGTGGTTTTAACTTCTCAAGGTACAACCTTTATGCTCGCTGGAGAAGAATTCTTAAGAACAAAAGGTGGAGATCATAACTCTTATGAATCTAGTTATCAAGTTAATGAACTCAACTATGCCTTAAAGATTACAAATAAAGATATGTTTGAAAATTATCAAAAGCTAATCACTTTAAAGAAAACAGTTGATGGTCTCCATTTAGATACTGATGCTTGTACTGCTTTAAATGTTTCCGTGTCTAAAAATCAAATTAAATTTGATATTAAAGATACTACGAATAATAAGACTTATCGAATTGTGCATAATAATGCCGTGGGAACTCTTCCAAATGTTGATTTTGCTGGATATACCTTATATCTAGATACTTACTTTGGTACAGAAAATACTACATTATCTGGTGCAA
Source organism: uncultured Bacilli bacterium (assembly GCA_947626895.1). Lineage (GTDB taxonomy): Bacteria > Bacillota_I > Bacilli_A > RFN20 > CAG-449 > CANRPC01. The sequence goes on along the minus strand of CANQTY010000001.1, from coordinate 82,115 downwards.
CTCAATGTAGACAATATCAAACAATCATTGGTTTTAAAAACGACTAGATATTGACTCGATTAATTTATAGAACTAATTAAAACAAACAAAATAGCAACTCTTTGGGTTGCTATTTTGTCTATCTAGTAGAGGTAATAAGGAGATGAATTATATCTTTTTATCATTAGGATTTTCTATCACATGAATTTCTTTAATTGAACTTAATTTTTCTAAGGTATCTGGTTCTAATAGTTTTTTTCCTTCTGGGGAATCAAAATATTCTTTTTCTTCCTTACTATTTTTAAATAAGAGAGATTCATCAATTGATACGGTATAAATTCTTAATATCTTTTCAGGCAAATCTTTATTTTCTTTAGAAAGAATAATCATTAAAAAGTTAATAAATAAAAAGCCTAAAGATAAAATAATTAAAGAATTTCTTGTTCCTAAGATTACTCCAATAAAAGGAATAAGATAATAGATGATAGATTTTAAAATTAAAATACCTTTTTTAGGCAAATATCCGTTTTTTTTGCGAACTAAAGTAATCTTATAAATTCTTTCAAATAGAGTGCAACCATATTTATTTGTTAAGGGAATAATCACAAAGAAAATAATAAAAGATAAAACAAAGGCAATACTTCGAGAAATCATTAAATAAGTTTCATTTGTTACAATTATTTCATTGTAAGTTGGATGAAAAATTCTTAATAATCCAGGAAGTTCAATATACGAATTATAAAATAAATCATGCATATTTTGTTCATAAACTCTTCCTGAACCTAAAATTTTTACAGCAAGAACATCCACATTATACGTTCCATCATCATTTTGCACATATTGATAATAATCGGTTTTATATTCATTATAGCTTGCAACTGAAGGAAGATTTAAAACGGAAATATTATAAATATGGATAATACTATAATTCGTTTCATAATAATCATTAAAGTTTTGTTTGATTTCTTCTGGGTATTTTTCAAAATAAAATTCTTGAAGAATTTCTTCATATTCTTCATAACTATGAGAATTATCAAAATTTAAACGATATTGAATTTCAATATCTTTCATTTCATTTTGATGATCTACATAATGAAAACAAGTAGCAAAAACACCATATAAAATCACAAAATATAATAGAAGTGTAGATAAAAATAAAGATACTGAATCAAAAATAAAAGCACATAATTTATGATTTGTTTGTGCTAGAGAGACACGACTAGTTTGTTTCATTCGTGGCTCCTAGAGTCTTTTGACGATTTAAATAAAAGGCTTCCTCTTTTGCATCTTTAAAGATAATTGAACTATCTTTATCAATGACGACTGAATTACTTAAAAAGTCATGAATACATCTTCTTTTTTTCACAAAGAGGAACATCGTATAGGAAATTAAGAAAGTTCCTCCAAAAGTGACAATACCTAAAATATATTCAATAAAGATATATGAAAGAAAACGGGGAATTAAAAAATATTTTTTAAGTTCATAACCATCTTTTGAAACAAGCCCTAAATGCATAATCTTTTTTCCTAAAGTTTCACCATTTGGCATACATAAAGGAATAATCAAATCAAAGATGAAAGATATTCCAAGTAGTGTTGGAACAATAAAGGATAAAGCATGAAACATAATTTGTTCATTTTCATCAGTATATTTTTTGATAATAGAACTCGACATGATGTTTTGACTCGTATTTGTATAAACACTTGTAAAATATGAAATGGTATCATTTGCTTTACTATCATCCATTAAAGTAAAGGTATGATTCATTTCATCATAAGCTTTAATATTCGATTCGGTTGTATTTAATTTTAAAATTTCTTGTTTATATGTATCTAAACTAAAGACTTTTTGACCATCAAACATCGTATATTTTTGGGTATAGAATTCAAAAAGGGATTTTGTTAATTGAATCGTATAAGTATGATTTTCAAAGGTAACTTCTTTAGAATATAAATCTTCAATCTTATTAAAACCATTAAAGGAAGATTTTCCTCGATAATTATCACTTTCATCTACAACAAATAAGCCAGATTCATTATATAATGAAACTGCTTCTTGATTATTTTTTAGATATTGATCTTGATTAAAAGTTAAGGGGAAGATTAAAAACATAAAAAGCAATAAAGTAATTCCTGTGACAAGAACAAAATCTATAAGACGAGCAAGCATTCGTTTGCTTTTTTTAGCTAAAAATATCTGTTTCATAAAAAAATTATATCATTTATAACTTGAAAATAAAGTCTTTTTATTGCTTATGACTTTAAATTTTATTAAAATTTAAATGCAACAAAAAGGAGCTTACCATGAATACATCTAGAAAAGCAGGTATATTATTACACATTACTTCACTTCCAAGCAAATATGGAGTAGGAACATTAGGGAAAGAAAGTTATAAGTTTCTTGATTTTTTACATGATGCAAATATGAAGATTTGGCAGGTCTTACCTCTTGTACCTACAAGCTATGGGGATTCACCTTATCAATCTGCATCATCTTCAGCTTTAAATTACTATTTAATTGATTTAGATATTTTAAATAGAAAACATCTTTTAAAGAAAGAAGATTATCAAAATATTCCTTTTTCTTATAGTGATGATCGAGTGGATTATGAATTATTATTTCAACATAAGATTCCTCTTTTAAAAGTAGCTTTTGCTAATTTTAATATTCATAATAAAGCTTTCCAAAGATTTTTAAAAAAGGGTGATTATCATGATTTCGCTCTTTTTATGACATTAAAAGTATTACATCAATATAAACCCTGGACTTTATGGGAAGAAGAATATCAAAGCTATTCTATAGATTTAGAAAAGAAGATATTAAAGGAACATGAACATGAATATCTATTCTGGCAATGGACACAATTTGAATTCTTAAATGAATGGAATAAGTTACATAAGTATGCTTCGAAACTTGGAATTGAGATTATGGGAGATATGCCCTTATATATCGCTCACGACAGCGTGGAAGTTTGGAAATATCCTGAATTATTTATTTTAGATGAAAATAAAGCCCCGAAACTTGTCGCAGGTTGTCCTCCTGATGCCTTTAGTGATGATGGACAATTATGGGGTAATCCTATTTATAATTGGGAACTTATGAAAAAAGATCATTATTCTTGGTGGAATAAAAGAATTGATAAAGCCTTTGAATTATATGATATTTTAAGAATTGATCATTTCCGTGGATTTGATCGTTATTATGCTATTCCTTATGGACATATCAATGCAAGAAATGGTCATTGGGAAGATGGACCTAAATTTAATTTATTTAAAGATAAATTAGATAAAAAGATTGTCGCTGAGGATCTAGGAGTCATTGATGAAGGCGTTATTCAGTTAATGAAAAAGACAAAGTATCCTGGAATGAAGATTTTAGAATTTGCTTTTGATGAGCATGAAGATAATGAACATAAACCTTCGAATTGCAAGAAAAACTTTGTGATTTATACAGGGACTCATGATAATATGCCTTTATATCAATATATTTGTGATTTAGATGAATGGAATTATAATATCTTTGTTCATTCCATGAAAAAAGAATGTGAAAAATTACATGTCCCATTTAAAGGAGATAATAATAAAGAATTAGTCGAAACAACTATTGAACTTGCTTATGCCTCTAAAGCGAACACATGTATTATTCCTATCAATGATTTATTAGCTCTTGATGGTAGTTCAAGAATGAATTTACCTTCGACAGTATCGAAAGATAATTGGTCTTATCGCATGAAGAAGACGGATTTATCTAATGAATTAAAAGAAAGATTAATTTATTTAACTAAACATTATCATCGTTAAATATGAAAACTATTCTTTTTGATCTATATGGCACCTTAGTGGATATTTATACCAATGAATCTTCTTTTCTTTTTTGGTGTAAGTTTTCTAAAAGTACAAGAGAATATAAAAAATATACCCCTCTTAAATTAAAGAAAACTTATTTATCTATTTGTCAAAAATTAAGTAAAGAAAGAGAAGAGATTGATATTTTAGATGTCTTTAAGATACTTTTTGATGTGGATGATAAAAAAGCAAAAACAATTGCTTTATTATTTAGAAAATTATCAAGAAAGAAATTAAGTGTATATCCTATGGTAAAAGAAACCTTAGAACTTTTAAAAAAAGAATATGATTTATATTTAGTAAGTAACGCTCAAGCAGCCTTTACACAAGAAGAGTTAGATACATTAGGATTAACATCCTATTTTAAAGGAATTGCTTTATCTTCAAGTTATGGAATTAAAAAACCAAATCCTTTATTTTTTCAAAGAGTTATAAAGGATTATCATATTCAAGGGGAAATCTATATGATTGGTAATGATTATGAATGTGATATAAAACCCTGCAAAGATTTAGGAATTAAAGCGATTTTTATCGCTTCAAATTTAACCTTTAAAAATCAACAATATAAAGATTTATCTATTCAAGATTTTGCCCAAATTATCCCCATAATTAATGCTTAAAAAAGGCTTAAATTAGGCAAGATTAAAAAACCCAAATCATTAAAAATACCTTAATAAAAGTAAGAAAAATTCATTTTTTTAAGCTTTTAAAAAAATATAAAAAAATATAAAAAAAGATATTGACATTCTAATAGGGTGGAATTAAGATACTTTTGTAAAGTGTAAACGCTTACATGAATCGAGGTGCTTGCATTGTCAAAGCGTAGTTACATGATCTTAGATATCGTAATGCTCACGATTATCGGTTGTATTATTGAAGGCGTATTGACTTTTGTAAGCAATCAGACAACCTTTATGGTTGAGGGATTCACTGTTTCCTTTGTGGTTCTCTTTGCCTTGATAGGGATGTTCCGTTGGAATTGGTTAGGCGTTGTTCCAGGTCTTGGGGCAGCATTAACTCAAATCCTTGTCCAAAATAGTGTCAACGGAGCATATTCACAAAATCAAGCTATGTTAGCGGGAGTATTAGGGGGGACATTAGCAACAATATTTACCTGCTTTATGTTCTATAAGATTCCTAAAGAAACAATGAAGGAAAAAGTTGGTTATTTATTCCTTTATAGTGCAGTAGCATTTATACTTTATATCCTTGTCTACGTATCTGTATGGGTAATCTTTGGAAAAGTAAATCTTTTCTTTGCGTTAGGCAAAGTTGCAGGATGGCGACTATTAGATTATGTGATGTCTTGTGTCGTCTTGCTCATCGCTAATAAGCAAAGATACTTCCTAGTCGATATGAATGATTATTTGCATTATCTTCATAACGTACCAGAAAGCGCTAGAATTCGTGAAGAGATCCATGAAGACAAGGAAAATTCCGTGATGAGCGAAATTACTGACAGCGATGAAACAAATGACATCGCATTACTCGATGGCGGAACATTGAGTGAAGAACAGCTCATTAACCTTAAGAGGACTTTCGAAGAGAAGGAAGGAGAGAAAAAAGATGGAATTAGAAAGAGTCAGTGAAGAAGAATTAGAACAGATCGAAAAAAATCACTGGTGGACGCAGTTAAAAAGAATGGCAAAAGACTGGCGTCTTTATGTGATGTTTCTTCCATTAGCGTTCGTGTTCTTCTGTTGGAAGTATCTTCCACTTTCCGGTTTATTAATCGGATTTGAGAACTACAATCAAGCTGCTGGTGTCGCAACCTCTAGACTTGTAGGATTAGAGTGGTTCCAAAGATTAATTTTTGGTGATATGGCTGCAGATTTCTGGTCTGCATTTAGAAACACCTTTGTCATTAGCTTTTATGGATTAATATTTGGTTTCCCATTCCCAATTATCTTGGCATTATTGTTCTCGGAAATCAAAAACAATTATTATCGTAGTGTTGTACAAATTTTCTGTTATTTACCAAAATTTGTCTCTATCGTTGTTATTACAACCATTACAATTTGTATTTTAAAGCCAGCGACAGGAAATAGTGGAGCAGGACCTTTAGCAGCATTTTTCGATACCATTGGTTTCATTAAAGAATCAGACGTAGAAGAGGGTATTGCTCGAGATCCAGAATATTTCCGTGCGATGTATCAAATTACAGGCATTTGGGAAACTGGTGGATATTCTTCCATTGTTTATTTTGCCGCGATTATTGGTATTTCCCCAACAAGTTATGAAGCAGCAAGAATTGATGGAGCAAATAAGATGGCTCAAATCAAATACGTTACTTTCCCAGGCATTGCTTCAACATTAACAATTATGTTAATTCTTGAAATTGGACATTTACTTACCGTTGGTTATGAAAAAGTTTTACTTTTAACAGGTAATGGATCTGCTCCAAACCTTGCAACTGGTGAAGTTGTTACTTCCTTTGTCTATCGTATTTCGCTAGGTTCACAAGGTGGATTACAATCCATGGGTGGTGCCGCGGACTTACTAAATGCTGTAATTGCCATGTTACTCGTTTTAGGATCCAATCAAATTGCACGTCGGGTTTCTTCGACTTCGTTATATTAATAGGAGGATAAGTTAATATGGAAAAGAATCTAGATATTTCTGAAATTATATTTAAGATATTTGCTTATCTCTTCGTCACAATCTTTGCATTATTATGCTTATATCCATTTATTTTCGTATTAAGTGCATCGTTCTCTGGTGAAAGAGCACTTGATTTAGGTCAAGTATTCTTATTCCCAGTGGACTTCCAAACCGTTGCATTTGGTGCAATTATAGCCGATGATCATTTCTGGATTAGCTATACAAATACCTTATTTATTACATTATATGGTACTTTATGGTCTATGATTACCTCAATGCTTGGTGCGTATGCATTATCAAAGAAGAGACTTGTATTCCGTCGACAATTAAACTTCTTATTAGTCTTCACCATGTGGTTCTCTGCAGGTATGGTTCCTACATATTTGAACTACTTAGATACCCAAAACGTATTAAATGCTATAGCTATTACCGATAATAAATGGTTAATCGTTCTAGCAATGGGTACATCTGCATATAACGTCATTCTTTTAAGAAATGCCTTCGAAGGTGTTCCAAAAGAGATTGAAGAAGCGGCGACCGTTGATGGCGCAAGTGAATTCCAAATCTTTAAGAATGTATATGTCCCAATGTCTAAGGCTACCATTGCTACAGTTGCATTATTCTTCGGAATCAGCCGTTGGAATGGTTACTTCTGGGCAAGACAGATGTTATCTGAAGAATCCAATGCTAGACCTTTACAAGTTTACATTCGTAGTATTCTTGAAAAATACGTTGATTCATCTGGTTCTGAACCAGCCCCCTTCCCTTATGAATGTTCACCATATGCATTTGTATATGCGATGATCGTCTGCGCTATTATTCCTATCGTTATCATCTACCCATTCATTCAAAAGTATTTCGCAGTAGGTGTTAACTTAGGTGGCGTTAAAGAATAATTAAATTAGTTTATTAAATATTCATAGCGAATATTTGGTAATATAAAAGAGTTTTTGAAAGGAGATTATTAATTTATATGAAAAAGAAAATTCTTTTAATGGGACTTGCATGTGCTGGCCTAATGGGTTTAGGTCTTACATCTTGTGACAATGGTGGAAATACCTATGTTGACGGAAAACTTTCCCTTAATATGTCTGTCCAATATGCAAAAGCCGAAACTCGTATGGAATTCCACGCAAATGCAAACTATGGTAAGGATGTTAAATTACCATATAAAGATCCAGCTGGAAATGAATATAATGATGGAGATTTAAAACCAGTTTGGAAAGCAGTATCTGACAAAATCCAAATTCATATTAACGATGTCACACCAAAAGATAGCGTTAATGATTCATTCACGGATTGGCAAACCAAAGGTTTAGCAAACGTTGATGTCTTCCAAGGCGGTGCTTCTGCAATTCAAAACTACGCGACAGAACATCCTGGTGATGTCTTAGATTTAGCTGAATATCTAGATCAATTACCAAACTTCAAGAAATTCTTAGATGGTAACAAAGTCGTGAAACGTACCATTACAAACTATGCTGGAAATATCTATTATGCACCATATTTTGATGGTTATGATGATATTGAAAAGATGGTTTTAATGAGAGTTGACTTTGTTAAAAAACTTCTTGATGGTGATTCTTTAGAAGGACTAGATGAAGATACAACTGCTGCAATTACTCCTTCATATCAAATTTTCCAAACTGATAATTACAATGAAGATATCAAAGTAATGGTAAATAAAGGAACAGCAGAAGCTCCTAAATATGAAACTGGGACAGTTAAAAAGTCTTATACAAAAGAAAAGAATCCTATCGCCCGTCAAAATGCCCTAGCATCAGGTGGCAAGATTACTGGTAAGAACTTAGTTCAAGCACTTCGTGCACATATTGATGAAGCATATAAAACTTCAGATGGTGCAAAATACTATACAAAGCGTTCTGACCTTTTCATTGGTCCAAATGCTGCGTATGATGCTGATGAACTCGTCGCATTACTCCGTTGTGTAAAAGCGAATCCACATTACTTAACTGGCGATGCCGAGAAAGTTATGTATCCAGTATTCAATCGTGAAAATAAGAACTCTCGTGTTGGTGACTTATTTGGTTTAATGGGTCAAATGTTTGGTGTTCGTGGTATGATGTCCAAGAATGGTTACTTCTACTTTGATGCAAATGGTAATGTCGTCGATACAAGATGGCAACAAAATACTGTTGATGCTCTTGAAAGATTTAACCAAATGTATAAAGAAGGTTTAATCCTTCCAAACTTCACATCTGATACCGCTGGTGATGGAACAGGTGGAGCTATCTATAAAGCCGTCCATGGTAACAATGTTGGTTTCTGCTCATTCGACTATGCACAAACTCAAACAGTTTATCATGAAACAGATGTAGCAAAGAAAATTGCTGATTATGACTTTGAACCAGTTATTTCTCCAGTTGCAAAATGGAATGGTGGAACAACCTTAACAAGATTCCATGAATCATGGAGATCCGTGAAGACCGAAGGTTGGGCAATTTCAGGATTTGTTAAAAACAATGAAGAAAAACTTAAGAAATGTCTAGAACTCTTTGATTACTTCTGGTCAACCGAAGGTCAACAACTCATGTCTTATGGTCCAGATTCCTATATTGCTCACGATAAAAGTACTGGTAAGGTTGAAACAATTGATTACTTAGGTAAACCAGTTCCAAAACTTGCTGATGGTACCTTAGAACAATTAAAGACCATTGCTGAATACAACTACACAAACTACTATCGTTACTTTGTTGGTGGTACTTTCCCAATTGGTTACATTAAAGAACAAGGTATGGAATATCAATGTAATGCTCCTCAAGGAAAAGCAGGACTTGATAAAGTTGAAAACGCCATTGCGTTAGGTGTAATTGAATATCCAGATGTCACATGGACAAAGACTAACAAGGCCACATGGATCATTCCTACAACCTTCGCATTCGACTCTACTGAGGCTTCAGCCGTTACAACAAACTACACAACATTAAATGACTACGTTAATAATACCAATGGTAAACTTAATAACTGGTCTAATATCGTTATGTACGGTTTTGGTAATACCGAACATGATACCAAGACTAAAGATGAATATAAGACATATATGTCAACTACATTAAAAGGTAATGACTATGTCAGCGTTCACCAAAAAGCTTGGGTAGAAATGCAAAAATAATTAATCTTACATTTATTATTAATCTGTGGGAGGGAAGAGTGCTCTCCTTCCCTCCTACATTCTATTTTGGAGGAAAATAAAAATGAAAAAATGGCTTCAAATAGTTCAAAAGTATGTTTTCCAAGTTTCAGTAGCAGTATTTGGCATACTTTTCATCTATTCATTAATTTTTGCGACACCTGTAGCAACACTAGTACGTGTTCTCGTCACAGCAAATGGAATACCACTTACGGCACGTCTATCAATAGATTTAAGAAATGCTGCACCTAATTGTTTAGATATGGTCAATCAAAATGAAACAATTGCTCGTGCCATTATGATTTTATCTATTGTTGGTTTAGTACTTACTGGAATCAATATTCTTTATCGATCCCATATTCGTAAAAACTATTACATGACAAATAAAGTCGTTTGTGGTGCATGGGTGTTATTTACCTTTGCATGTAGCATCTACATGATGGCCTCAATTATTCCATTTATGATTGATTTCATGAATTTACCAATTGATAATATGAATCAAATTCTAAAAGATAGTAATTTACAATATACATTGCTTGATAAAGGATCAATTGTTTATTATATCATTGGTATTATTCTTGCACTTATCTTATTGGTATTTGCTGTTGGTGTTTTGATGCTATTTATCCAAAAAATCAAAGATGAATTAGCAGCCAAAAAAGAAGTAGTAACTGAAGAAGTTAATACTTCTAATACTGATGTCGCTACAAAGGAGGTTCAATAAGATGGAAAATAAAAATTTGCATGCTGAAATGATGCGATACCGAAATAATAAATTCGGTTTCTGGATGTGTATCCTTGCAGTAACCCTTCAATGCTTCTCATTCATGTTTATCTATCATTGTTTACAATTAAGTAAGTTTGTTATTTCCGCAAATACAGGAATTGATATTTTAGTTAATATTGTCTTCTTATTATTTGTCTTCTTAGCTTCGGAAAAATTAAAAGCTTATGATGTTAAATGGGGATATATAGTTATTGGAATTGGTCTTGTGAATTTAATTCGTATATATACCTATTTATTCTCACCATATTCTGGAGAAAATCTTATTAATGTAATTCCTGCACACTTCTTCTGGATCTCATTTGCGTGCTATATCCTTGTCGCAATTTGTTTAACTGCAGGTGGTGTTGTTACCATTTTACGTGGTAAAGAATTAAATGCTTACTTAGCAACACTTTCTGATGAAGAGAAAGGAGCTCACTAATCATGGCAACCGTTAGTTTACAACATATTGAAAAACAATATAAAGGGAACCCAAGAAAATCTGTTATCGATTTTAATATCGAAATTCAAGATGGTGAATTTATCGTTTTAGTTGGTCCTTCTGGATGTGGAAAATCTACGACATTAAGAATGATTGCAGGACTTGAAGATATCACTTCTGGAGAATTATTTATCGATGATAAGAATTGTACACATCTAGCTGCAAAAGATAGAGATATTGCAATGGTCTTCCAAAACTATGCCTTATATGGACATATGACGATTTATCAAAACATGGCTTTCTCTTTAACATTAAGAAAAGAAAAAGCAGAAGTTATCCATGAAAAGGTCATGGAAGCCGCGAAAATTTTAGGATTAGTTGAACAATTAAATAAAAAACCATCTCAACTTTCAGGTGGTCAACGTCAACGTGTCGCCGTTGGTAGAGCTATTGTTCGTTCACCAAAAGTCTTCTTGTTTGATGAACCATTATCAAATCTTGATGCACAACTTCGTTCTTCATTAAGAAGAGAATTAAAATTATTACACCATAGATTAGGATCCACCATGATTTATGTTACACACGATCAAACAGAAGCTTTAACTCTTGCAGATCGTATCGTTGTAATGTCTGAAGCTGTTGTTAAACAAATCGGTACTTCTATTGAAGTCTATCGTGATCCTGATAATATCTTTGTCGCATCCTTCATGGGTACACCTCCAATGAACTTCATTCGTGGACATTTTGAAAAAGGTGTCTTACATGCTAATGGCATTGATATAAAGCTTTCAGAAAATAACGTTGAACTATTAAATAAAGCTGGATATGAGGGAAAAGAAATCGTATTTGGTGTCCGTCCTGAACACTTCAAATTAGGCAAACGCTTAAAATTCAATGTGGAACACGTCGAACGTTTAGGAGCTTATTCATTATTACATGGTAAACTTGGTGAAGAAGCGGTAATCGTTAAATTACAAGGTTGGACAGATGTGGAAATCGGTCAAACCATCGATGTGGACTATGATGCAAAACTCGTATGCTTCTTTGATGCAGAGACAGAAAACCGCATTCGTTAGTAGGAGGAAAATACTATGAAATTATTTTTAAGAAGACAAGCGATTTATATTAAAAATCACATTGACGTATTTGCTTTCGCGTTCACCGTATTAGCTCTTATCGTATTTACACTTGCAATTTATGTGTATACTCCATTAGATATTCAATTGACCCATGCTCGTTGGCCTTGGGCACAAGCTGAAACCGATGGAGAAGCACCTCTAGGCATGATTCAATTCTTTGCCTGTTTAGCTTCTATTCTTAATGTTTTAGCTATCATGAACTATCGATCAACTAGAAAAAACTTATACATGGTAGTATTCTATGTATTCTCTGCAATCCAACTCTTAAATGATGTTTTCTATCTTACAGAAATCTATCGTCACTTATCTAATGGTTGGGTAGCTAAAGTATATCCAGTTTCAAGTGGTTTAATCTTTACATATCTCCATTTGATTTTAGTGGCTTTATCGGTTTTAGCTCTTGCATTTGCGCCATTAATTCAAAAATATACAAAGCAAATCAAATTAAAACCAATTTCTGGTCAAGATAAAGATTTACAATAATATGAAAAAAAAGGATAAATTAGAAAAGGATGAATCTTTAAAAGAAGAATCATCATCTCAAATTAATCCATATGCGAAACAGGGATTCTTATCGAGAATCCCTTATTCAGTTAAAGCGATTTTTTTGAAATGGTGGTTTTTTGGCTGTGGTTGTTTCTTCGTCATTTGGGGTTTATCTCTTTTCTTTGGAGGAGATAATTCTACAAATCCAGGAGTATCAATGATATTAGCTATCGTACTTGCCTTATTTAATGGGGTAGTCACAGATATGATGGTCAATAATATTTTAGAACTCATGGATACAGATCAAAGAGAAAGTCAATGGTTTAAAATGTTCCATAATGGAAAGATTTATTCCTTATTTATTAATTTAGCATATTCTTTTGTCGTCACTTTTTGCGCGGTTATGAGTATTGAATTAATCGCTTATATTTGTGATATAAACTTTGGAAATGCTGGACCATTTGAAAATGGAGTTGAACCCATTTTATGTGGAATAATCTGCTTATTTTATGATCTTTTATTTATTGGAATTAAAGATTTAATCGTCTATTTACTACGTAAAAAGAAAAATCAAAATAAGGAAGGGAATCAAAATGTTTAATGTTTTATTTTTAGGACCTAGCGCTATTAGTATTGAACTTGATAATCAAGATATTTATTATTCATCGAAACCATATGATGTATATTTAAATGATGAATTAGTCATTCATCAAGGAAATAAAAATGTCATTTCATTATATAATTTAACTCCAAATAAGGAATATAAAGTTAAAATTGGTGATGAAGAAATGATGATTAAAACTCCTGATGTATCTGTAATTTTTGATATCAATGATTTTGGAGTCGTGAAAGATGGAGTTCATGACGATACAAAAGCGATTAATCAAGCAATTATGATGCTTCCTAAAAATGGATTACTTGTTTTTGATGAAGGAATATATCGATTTACTTCCATCTTTTTAAAATCGGATATTCATATTGAACTTAAAAAAGGCGCTCATTTATTAGCACTTGAGGATGTTAATGAATATCCTACATTTAAAGGGGAAATCAAAACTCATCATGAAGATGAATGTATCGAATTAGGACAATGGGAAGGTTCACCTTTTCCTATGAAACCAGCGATGATTTCTGGATATTGGCTACAAAATGTGAATTTATATGGAGAAGGCACAATCGATGGTAATGCGCAAAATTCTACCTGGTGGATAAATCATAAATCTCACCCATGGGGAAGACCGAGATTATTATTTTTAGATGGATGTGAAAATATCAATATTCAAGGATTATTATTTACCAATACTCCTTGTTGGACATTACATCCATTTTATTCTAAAAAACTTGGCTTTTATGATTTAAGAATTAAAAACCCGAAAGATTCACCAAATACAGATGGAATGGATCCTGAATCTTGTGATGATGTTAAAATTATTGGGGTGCATTTTTCTGTTGGAGATGATTGTATTGCCATTAAATCTGGAAAGATGTACATGGGAATGAAATATAAAACACCTAGTTCTAATTTTGTGATTCGTAATTGTTTGATGCAAGATGGTCATGGGGGAATTGTTTTAGGTTCAGAAATGTCTGGGGGTATTAAAAATCTCACCGTAGAACGTTGTATTTTTAAAGATACTGATCGTGGATTAAGAATTAAATCCCGTCGAGGAAGAGGAAAATATGCCATTATTGATGGAGTAGAATTCCATGATATTCAAATGGATGGGGTATTAACTCCTTTAGTCATCAATATGTTTTATTTCTGTGATCCAGATGGAAAAACAGAATATGTCTATTCTAAAGAAAAATTACCTGTCGATGATAGAACTCCATATTTAGGAAAATTTACATTTAAAAGAATTCGTGCAATTAATGCTGAATGGGCAGCGGGTTATTTTTATGGATTACCTGAAAGACCTATTGGTAAAATTTGTATTGAAGATTCTTCTTTCTCCTTTAAAGAGGTTGCTTCAAGTGGTAAACCTGCTATGATGTCTTTTGTTGATGATGTAAGTAAACTTGGTTTATTCTTTAATGGCGTGGAAGAAGTAGAATTAAAAAATGTTCGTCTAGAAGGCTATGTAGGAGAGCGTATTATCAAAGAAAATGTAGGGAGAATTAAAGAATATGATGAATAGTTTAATCTTATATATAAAAACACATCAAGATGTGCCTCTTTCTCACATGAATTTAATTTTAAATAATATTATCAAAGGTCCTTTTCAATTTTCTTGGGAAGGAAACTTTGGAAAATTAGTGTTAGAACAACCACGAACTCAATATGTGAATCTAAAATTGAGTTTTGATGCGATTTGTTCTGATTTAATGGATGATGTTAGTTTTGTTATCGTTCCTCGTCATGAAGCAAAAATCGCGGAAGTGATTCAATCGATGTCCCGCACAGGACTATATAATTTAACAGAAGAATTAACGCGTTTATTACTTAAAAATCCTGCTTTAAGAGAAGAATTATTAACATTCCAACATGAAGTAAGTGAAGATATATTAGAAACGATTAAAATCTATTTAGAACTCAATATGTCAGTAAATCTAGTAGCGAAAACCATGTATACACATCGGAATACGATTAATTATCGTATTTCTCGCTTTATTGAACTTACAGGAATTGATATTCGCCAGACGACAAACGGATATTATGTTTATACATTAATTACATGGAAAAAATAAATTCGTTGTTATAGAATATATTTGGATAATATAGGAGGGAAAATTTATGTTCAAATCCAAAATTATTGATAAGCTCTGCGATTGTGGTGTCGTCGCAGTAGTGCGCGCTTCCAATGAAAAAGAAGCTCTTGACATTGCTGATGCCTGTATTAAGGGTGGAATCGTCGGTATCGAAGTGACATTTACTGTCCCTGGTGCAGATCAAGTCATCCGTGCATTAAATAATAAGTTCGGTAGTGATACTTTATTAGTCGGTGCGGGAACTGTTCTTGATGTTGTAACTGCAAGAGTAGCTATTTTAGCAGGAGCGTGTTTTATTGTTTCACCAAGTTTTGATAAAGAAGTCGCAGAAATTTGTAACCTTTATCAAGTTCCATATATGCCAGGATGTTATACCCTTACAGAAATGGTGAATGCCATGAAAGCAGGTGTTGATATTCTTAAAGTATTCCCAGGTAGTGCTGCATCTCCAAGTTATATTAAGGCCGTTAAAGGACCATTACCTCAAGCAAATTTAATGCCAACAGGTGGTGTATCTTTAGACAATTGTGCTGATTGGATTAAAGCTGGTTGTGTTGCAGTTGGTGTTGGTGGAGAATTAACAAAACCTGCAAAAACAGGTGATTTTGAAAAAGTAACTGCAATAGCAAAAGAATTTGTTAAAAAAGTTCAAGAAGCTCGTAAATAAATAAAGGAGAAATATTAATTATGGCAAAAGTAGTAACAATGGGAGAAATTATGCTCCGTCTATCTACCCCTGGATTTCAAAGATTTGTGCAAGCAAAATCTTTTGATGTCTGTTATGGTGGAGGAGAAGCAAATGTCGCAGTTTCTCTAGCAAATTATGGTCATAAAGCTTGCTTTGTCACCAAATTACCAAAAAATGAAATCGGTGATAGCGCAATCAATTCTTTAAGAGAATATGGTGTTTGTACCTGCCATATCGCTCGTGGAGGGGAACGTGTTGGTATTTATTATTTAGAAACAGGTTGTTCCATGAGACCTTCAAAAGTCATTTATGACCGCGCACATTCATCCATCTCCGAAGCAAAAGCAGAAGACTTTGATTTTGATGCCATCTTTGAAGGAAAAGATTGGTTCCACTTTACAGGAATTACTCCAGCGCTTGGTGATGATGCTATTAAATTAACTGAAGAAGCTTTAAAAGCTGCAAAAAGACATGGTGTAATCGTATCTTGTGATTTAAACTTCCGTAAGAAATTATGGAGTAAAGAAAAAGCTCAAAAAGTCATGGATCGTCTCATGCAATACGTTGATGTTTGTATTGGTAATGAAGAAGATGCAGAAGCTTGCTTAGGATTTAAAGCTGGTAAAACAGATGTCACCAAAGGTTCATTAGATTTAGAAGCTTATAAAGATGTCTTTACTCAAATGGTGAATAAATATCACTTTAAAGTGGTATGCTCTTCCTTAAGAGAATCTTATAGTGCCTCTGATAATGGATGGTCTGCAGCAATCTATGATGGGAAAGAATTCTATCATTCCAAAAAATATGATGTTCGAATCGTCGATCGTGTCGGAGGAGGAGATTCCTTTGCCGCAGGCTTAATTCATGGTTTAATTGAATATAACTTTGATATTAAAAAGGCTGTGGAATTCGGTGTTGCAGCTTCCGCGTTAAAGCATACAATTCCTGGTGATACAAATCATGTATCTAAAGAAGAAGTAGAAACCTTAATGAATGGTGATGCTTCTGGACGTGTACAAAGATAAATATAATTATTCATAACTTGAAAAGGGCTACGAAAGTAGCTCTTTTCCTTTAGTAATGAATTTGTTATAATAAATAAGGTGATTCGATGATTATTAAAAACAATAAACCAGTTGAAAGACCAAAAGAGGAAAAAAAGTTTTCCTTTAAAAATCCTTATGATCGAGCAATCTTTTTTAGTTTACTCATTCTTTTTATTGTCGTGATTATTGTAATTATTTTAGTCGTCGTATTTGGAGGTTTATTACCCTAGGAGTTTTATATGATTAAAGAAAATAAAAAGGCTTATAAAGCCGTATTAAAAGAAATATTAAAGCATGATACAATTGTTGTATTTCGTCATGAAATCCCTGATTATGATGCTTTAGGATGTCAGTTTGGTTTAGCTACGTGGTTAAAAAATAGTTTTCCTACAAAAAAGATCTTACTCTGTGGAGAAGATCATCCTACCTTTACTCCACGTTTATATCCTCATATTGAAAAAATAAGTGATGAAGATTTCCCTAAAGATTTTTTAGCCATAGTCGTAGATACTGGAGATACAAAAAGAGTCGATGATAAACGCTTTTTAAATGCTCAAACCATCATTAAATTTGATCATCATCCAAATGTTGAACCTTATGGAAAAATCAATATTGTTAATGATGAACTTTCTTCTTGTGCTGAATTAATATATGATTTTATCTCTTTAAAAAAGAAAAAATATCCTCTTTCGAAGACCGCGGCAATGTATCTATTTTCAGGTGTTGCGGGAGATTCAGGTCGTTTCTTATTTAATACTGTGACTAGTGATACATTTATCATTGCTAGTGAATTAATGAAAACAGGAATTAATATTTCTAAAGATGTCTATTTAAAGATGTATGAAAAAACGCATGAAGATATCTTAGTAACAAAACATGTAATCAATAATATTGTCTTTACTGGTAATGGGGTAGCTTATTACGTCTTAAAAGATGAAGATGTAAAAAGATTAAATATCACTCCTGGAAGAGGAAAAGAAAATCTTTCTTTAATGTCTAATCTATCTGATGTAGATGTATGGATGTCCATTACAGAAGATAAAGAAAAGAATGAATGGAGATTATCAATTCGAAGTAAAGAAATTCCTATCAATGGAATCGCTAGTGAATTTAACGGTGGAGGTCATGAACTTGCTTCAGGAGGTAAATTAACTTCATTAGATGAACTACCTTTACTTGTCTCTAAATTAGAAAATTTAATTAAACAATATAAAGAGCAAGGAAAAATTTAAAAAATCGATTATTTTTGAAGACCTAAATTATTGAAGTTTAAATTTTAATTAAGATAAATAAATTGGTGTATAATTTTGCCTTATAAAAAAAATAAATTATTGTTGACATACTTGAAGCGATTTGCTAGTATAAGTATAGAAAGTTTTTCGCTGACCAGCACGCGTACAATCAAATGGCTGGGATGCTAAGTATTTCGCTGCCCAGCAGGCGAACCATTAAGTGGCTGGCTCGAAAGTTCCGCTTACTAGCATGCGGAATATAAATTGCTAGACGAAACTCCCTGCAAAGTGAATTTGCGGGGAGTTTTATCATAAAAGGAGAAATGAGACAAAATTGAGACAATTAAAAAAAGGAGGAATGTATTTTATTAAAGATGAATTTTTCGAATTGATGAATGATCCATATTTAAAAAGTAATAAGCATTGTAAAAGGCCACATTATTATTGCTTACAGGATCAAGAAGATGGAATATATTGGATGATTCCTTTATCTAGTCGTGTAGAAAAATACCGAAGGATTATTCAAAAAAGAGAGGAAGAAGGAAAACCATGTGATATTCTTCATATTGCAATGATAAAAGATAACGAGGAAAGTGCCTTTTTGATTCAAGATATGTTTCCGATTACTAAGCAATACATTTATCGCCCTTATACCTTTAAAGGGAAACTTGTAGAATTAACTAACGATATAGATGTTGAGCAAATCGAACAAAAGGCTAGGGTTATTATGGAGTTATTAAAAGATGGTGTTCGATATATGCCTACTCAAATAGATGTGATAGCAATATTAGAAAAGTTAAATGTACGTCAATAACCTTCGAATATTATTTTTTTCTATAGCATGTGATTGATTTTCATACTAAATGCACAAAAAAATAATGAACTGCATATTGACTTAACTAAATTGATTTGTTAGGATATGTATAGAAAGTTTTTCGCTGACTAGCATGCGAACCATCAAATGGCTAGGATGTTAAGTATTTCGCTGGCCAGCAGGCGAACCATTAAGTGGCTGGCTCGAAAGTTATATGTCCTTCGTTAAAGTATATACGGGGGACTTTTGTTTAAAAGGAGAATTTTGATGATAGAGAAAGTAAAAATCAATGGAGTATATATTATAAAAGATGAATTTTTTGATTTGATGGATGATCCATATTTAAAAAGAAATCAACATGGAACAAAACCTCATTATTATTGTTATAAAGAAGAAAATGGAATATATTGGATGATTCCTTTATCTAGTAATGTGGATAAATATGAAAAGGTCATGAAAAAAAGAATAGAACAAGGAAAACATAATGATGGTCTATATATTGCAAAACTTGTTCATGGTGTTAAAAGAGCCTTTTTAATTCAAGAAATATTTCCTATTACTAAAAATTTTATAGAAAGTGAATATTGCTGGCTTAATGAACACATTATGGTTACAGATGAAAGGGATATGGAAGAAATAGGAAAGAAAGCAAAAAGAATTTTAGAACTTATTAAACTGAAAATTACAATTATACCTACTCAGCCAAATATAGAATTAATTCTTTCAAAGTTAGCAAAATATTAAGCTTATAAGCTTAATTTTATGTAATAAAGGATTTCTTATTTATCTTATTTAAAAAATGCGTTAAAATCTTTATAGGAAAGATTATGAAGATTAAAGAAGAATTTAAAAAAGATGTAGCGAATATCAAAGAAGAGGAACTACAAAAAGTTATTGATGCAATTGATAGTGAAAATGCCGTGGTGTTTCCTACCTTTGCTTTAGTTTATCTTTTTTTCTTTTTCATTGTTGTCTTGTTATTAGCGAGTTACCAAAAATGGCTTGCTTTTAGTATTATTCTTTCTATTGGTGTAGCTATATTTGCTTTTTTTATCATTTATTTTGCATATATCTATGTTCAAGTAAAAAAATTATCTTTAAAAGAGAAAGCTGCGTTTTATTTACAAAGAAAATGGTACAAAGATATTTCTTTAATATCTCCTCTTAATTTAAACGAAGATGATGTTTTATATGATAATATTGGCTTATGTTATAAAAATAAGTTTTTAAAATTAAAAGGATTTTATATTGCTAGTATCGTAGTTATTGAAGTTTTATTATTATTTGTATCTTTCTTATTTGCCTTTTTAGAAACCTTTTATGTTTTAATCTTTTTTATTCCATTATCTTTATTTATTGGCTTTTTATTATTCCATCGTTTCTTTAAAGATTATAAAAATGTAAAAACATTAAATAATATTGAATTAGGAAAAGTTGTTTATGAAAAAGATATAAGAATAAACGGGAATAATCAAAAAAACTTTGCTAAAAGAAGAAGATTCTATATTCCTTTTATCGTTCTTTTTGCTATTGCTTTTCTTCAGTATGGAGCGCTTTTTTTAAGCCATAATAATCTTCCTAATTATCAAGAAATGGTAGAAAAGGTAGGAAATATAAAAGAAATTACAAAAGAAGATAATTATATTATTCATCTAGAAAATGATGAAACCAATTATATCCTTTTAAATAAATATGTTCCTTATATGGAAAAGGATTTTGATAAAGCCCTTTTAAATCAAGAAACGAGTTTAAAAGTTACCCCAAGTGAAGGAAATACATCTTATGTTTATTATATTAAACTAAATCAAAAAGAAATATTATCAGAAGCAATGATTAAAGAAGGCGAAAGAAAAGAAGTAGAATCTTATCTGACTTTATCTTTTGTTTTTATGGGCTTTTTAGGCACCGATATCATCTTCTTTATCAGTGATTATTTTTACACAAAAGTGATGAAGAAAAGAGAGACCATCACTTTAAATAAGGAATAATATGGTTGTTGCGCTTCTTCTAGGTGGAGGAAAAGGAGAAAGAATTCATCAAGACACTCCTAAACAATTTATCAAAATCAAAGATAAACCTTTATATCAGTATTCATTAAATACCTTTTTAATGATGGATGAAATTGATCAAGTTGTTTTAGTTTTACCTTCTTTATATATAGAAAAAGTAAAAAAAGAAATCACGAATCCTAAATTATCTTTTGTTAAGGGGGGATTTACACGTGGGGAATCTTCTTATTTAGGATTACTTTCTTTAAAAAATCAATTACATCCAGATGATATTATTTTAATTCATGATGTTGCTCGACCTTTAGTAAGTAAAGAAATCATTTTAAATAATATCCAAATGATAAAAAAATATGGAGCATGTACAACAATTCTCCCCTTAGAGGACTCTCTTTTAAAAGGTGATCAAGAAGTTTTATATGAAATAAGTCGGGAAAATTTATATTTAGTACAAACACCTCAAGGATTTAAATATCAAGATATTTTAGATGCTTATGAAAAAGAAAAAGAGCAAGGATTAAATCTTAGCGATGATGTGCAAGTTGCTTTAAAACATCATATGAAAGTCTATTTAGTGATGGGAAGTCGTTATAATTTTAAAGTGACACATGATGAAGATATACAATATTTAACTAAACTAATATCTTAAAAGTGGATAAAAACCTACATCTTGCCATTATTTTAAAATTTTGATAAAATTTAAATGAGAGGTGATGAATGTGGGAAAGCCAATTTTAGCTTTAGTATATGATTTTGATAAAACATTATGTCGAGATGACATGCAAAATTTTTCTTTTATTCCTGCTTTGGGGATGACTCCGAGTGAATTTTGGGATTCTACAACAGTACTTTCTAAAGAGCTTGGCATGGAAAAAATCTTATCTTATATGTATATGATGATTATGAAGTGCCATGAAAAAGGAATTCCTTTAACTAGAGAATGGCTCAATAGTTTAGGAAAAGATATCAAATTTTATGATGGTGTAACAACCTGGTTTAAAAGAATTAACCAATATGGGGAAGAAAAAGGAGTTCGAATAGAACATTATATTTTATCTTCTGGAACAACAGAAATCATGGAAGGTACTCCGATTGCCAAAGAATTTAAAAGTATCTATGGTTGTGAGTTTTTATATGATGAAAATGGAA
Source organism: uncultured Bacilli bacterium (assembly GCA_947626895.1). GTDB lineage: Bacteria > Bacillota_I > Bacilli_A > RFN20 > CAG-449 > CANRPC01. Next base: position 60,061 of record CANQTY010000001.1, on the reverse strand, counting down.
TTGCCATTTGGCCTAAAATTGCAGTGAATTACACTGCGAAAACGCAATTTCTTTATCGAATTTCTAAAGGTACATTAGATACCAATGATGATTCGGTGAATCTTCGTGTTGAAACAAAAAGAATACCTTTTAGAAATATCGTCTATTTAGGAGATGGATTAACCGATGTTCCTTGTATGGCAATCGTACATGAAAAAGGAGGTAGATCCATCGCGGTCTATCCGAAAGGTAGCGAAGAAAAAGCAAAGCAACTTTATACCGATGAACGTATTAACTATTATTGTTTAGCGGATTATGGAGCAAATTCTAAATTAGAAAAATTTATTAAATTAGTTATCAATTCTGTTTCAGCGACAGAAGAATTATTAATTAAAGAAAGTTCTCTTGCAGAAGATTAAGTGTGATAAAGCTATTTTTATCATGCTTTTTTAAGATTTTGAGGTAAAGAAAATGAAAATTAAAGAAAAAGGAGATATTCAAAATATCTATCAACTTGATGGGAGAGTTCCTATAGCTAAGGCGATTCCATTTGGTTTACAACATGTTTTAGCAATGTTTGTCGCAAACATCACTCCGATTATGTTAATCGGAGGAGTTGCTATGTATAATGGAGTAGCTTTTACAAGTGCTGATGTGGCTCGCCTTGTTCAAGTAGCAATGCTTATTGCAGGACTTGGAACTTTAATCCAACTTTTCCCAATTTGGCGAATTGGTGCTAAACTTCCAGTGGTGATTGGTTTAAGTTTTACTTTTTTACCTGCGATGATTGCTTTAGCTTCGCAAGATTATGGTTTACTTGTCGGAGCGGTTTTAATTGGTGGTTTAGTTGAAGGTATATTAGGTTTAACCGCAAAGTATTGGCGGAGATTTATTACTCCGATTGTATCAGGATCTGTTGTCATGACGATTGGTTTTTCTTTATTATCCACAGGAGCAACGTATTTTGCTTCATCTTCAGCTTATCCTATGGGGTCATGGCAAAATTTACTTGTCGGATTTATTACGTTTTTATCTTGTTTACTGATTTATTCTTTCGCTAAGGGATTTTGGAAACAATTATATATTCTTTTTGGTTTAATTATTGGATATTTAGTTTCGCTATGTTTTAACATGGTAGATTTTGCTAGTATGGGGAACACGATTCAAGAATTAGGGATTATTTCCTTTCCAAATTTCTTTAAATATACGCCAAAATTTGAAATTGGAGCGATTATTTCAGTTTCCTTAGTCTTTTTAGTATCAACCGCGGAAACAATTGGAGATACTACCGCGATTTGTAATAGTGGGTTAAATCGAGATATTAGTGAAAGAGAAGTTTCAGGCGCGTTAAGTTGTGATGGCTTTGTTTCTTCACTTGCAGGTGTCTTTTTTGGTTGTCCACCTGTAACTTCCTTTTCCCAAAATGTGGGTTTAGTAGCGATGACTAAAGTCGTCAATCGTTTTACCATCATGTGGGGAGCTTTTATTTTAATTATTGCAGGACTATTTCCTCCAATCGGGGCATTTTTTGCCACTTTACCAGAATGTGTTTTAGGGGGTTGTTCTATTATTATGTTCGGAGCAATTATTGCTTCAGGAATATCGATGCTTAGTAAATGTCAAATGAATACAAGAAATACTTTAATTATTGCCACTTCCTTTTGCTTAGGTATAGGTGTTACACAGGCTCCAGGCTTTTTTGATCATATGCCTTCTTTAATTGGGGATATCTTTTCTTCAAATCCTGTCGCTGGAGTCTTTGTTATTTCTTTAATTCTTTCTTTAGTTTTACCTAAAGATAAAAATGAAAATAAAGAAGATAATCATAAAGAAAATAATGAAAGCCCTAAAATGATAGAGGGAAATGAAAATATAGAAAATAAAGAAGAAAATGAAAATCAAACTTCTTTTAGTGATGATTTATCGCAAAAATAAATAAAAAACATAAAGAGATCAACATCGGACCACCACGTACCAATAAATATGTTGACCTCTTAATGCTTACGATAAACTTATTTTAATGGATTGTTTTAAAATAAGCTAATCTTTTTCATCATTTTTTTCAAAAAGTACACTTTCTTTATAAGCCATCTCATCGGTCATACATGCAATATAAAATGCAATGCTTTTTAAATATTGCTTATAGATAGTGCGATAACTATCTCTTAAAGAACTAGGTAAATCTTTTTGGGTTATATTCTTTCTGCATTCTTTGAGAAAATCTTCCATTTTTTCTTTTATTTTTGCAAGTTGATCTTCATCTTCAATATCTAGGACCTCTTTAAACATATTCATATCTTGATAGATATTTTTTGGTAAACCTTTTATGTCCATGATGGAGCCATAAAAATGTTTAAAGAATACCTCATTCATGCAGAAGGGATTTTGATAATAATTGGCAAAAATCTGCTTTATAATTAATTCTTGAGCCCCTTTATTAATTTTATAAGATAAATCTTTGTTTAATACATCATTTTTAATCTTTTGAAATGCATTAAATAAATAAAAGAATATACTATTTTCACTAAGTATGAAATGATTCGAATCTTTTTTGATTTCATCTATAAAGATTCTTATTAGCTCATTAGATAATGCTGTTGCTTGAGATGGAATATCCATTTCTAAAAAAGAATCAATACTTGTTTTAAAATAGCTATAAAATTCGGATTTTTCTATTTCAAATTTAAACATTTTGTTTTTCTTCATTAAATTGATATAGTCAATAAATAGATCAATCACTTTCGTGGATATAGAAAGAATATAGCCTTCAATATATTTTGGATTATGATTGTAATAATCTTCGCCATTTAAATTTTTAAAGTCCTTGACAATATACTTAAATTCCTCATTTAGAGCAATATCTTCTTTGTATTCATCAAAATAAATTTCACGATTTTTTAAGACGGCATCTAAAACTTTTTCCATTTTCTTTTTTTCTACTCCTTGTTCAGTAAGGTCAATCATCAATCTCGCGGAAGTAAGATTCTGCTTAAAGCTTTGCGCAACATTAAGAGCTTTTACATCGTTTACGATATGAAGACAATCATCATGACCCGCGAGAATATTATGCAGAGTTTTTTCTCCAATTTCCCCGAAGGGAGGTCTTACTAAATCGATTAAAAGTGGTGTGATTTCAAAAACACTTGAATCAATCGTGAATGTGTCTTTGACTTTTTCACCGATTCTAGTTGCAACAGCGCTGATTTCAAAACTTATCATCAATTTTTTTGTAGAATCAATGTCCTTTAATTCTTCTTCAAGAAAGTCTAGTAGTTCTGAACATGTAGGTTTTTTAAATTCATCATAAAAGTGGTTCATATTTTTTCTCCTTTCGATAGATTTTTACCCATAAATATACATCTATCATTTATTGCTTTTGACCATAGCATATTATATTTAAAGAAAAAACATTTTTTTAAAATTACCTATATTTAGGGGTTTTTGTGCCAAAATCATCCCAAATAGGTCTCATTATGTTGCACCAGAATCTCATTTTAAAAAATGAAGCTATAAATCTATGATTAGTTACGATAAAAAAACCTATTTTTGGTTATTCGTTTTTATTATCTAATATGGTTAAAAAAATGATAAAATTAAAAAAAGTGGCATTTTAAGACTTTAAATTTTTAAAATAATGGCATTTTTATGTTGTATAATTCCTAAAAAAGTGGCATATTAAATAAAGATAATCCATAAAAAAGTGGCAAGTGGAGAAAATTATGAAAAGAAAAATCACCAAATCATTAGTTGAATGGAAAGCATCAAAAACGAAAAAATGTCTTCTTGTCGTTGGAGCGCGTCAAGTAGGAAAAACATATAGCATTGAAGAATTTGCTAAAGAAAATTATCCTTCAAATAAGATTATTTCTATCAATTTTGAATTATTTCCTGAAGCAAAAAAATTTTTTGAAAATGATTTATCTCCTAAAGCGATTATGAATAAAATACAAATGAATATTCGCTTTATGAATATTGATTTTAAAGATGATGAAAATAATCCATATTTTATCTTTCTAGATGAAATTCAATCTTGTGAAAATGCTTTAATTTCTTTAAAATCCTTTTCTTTAGAAAATAAGTTATATCATGTGATTGCTTCTGGATCTTTACTTGGTGTAGCTTTAGCGCGTTCATTTCATGGTTCATATCCTGTAGGGTATGTAAGTCATTTAGAAATGAAACCTTTTGATTTTGAGGAATTTTTATGGGCATTTAATTATAGTGAAGACTTTATTGAACAAATTAGAATGAATAGCAATTCTAAAGATATTTCTCTTTCTACGCATGAAACATTATTAGGTATGCTTAGAAAATATATCGTTATAGGTGGATTACCCTCATGTATTCTTACATTTTTAAATTCCAATGATTTTCATAAAGTATATGAAATTCAGCAGGATTTAAAAAGAGGATATATTCAAGATATAAGAAAATATGCAGAAAATCATAATGAAAGTTTAAAGATAGAAAAATGCTTTGCTTCAATTCCTTTTCAACTAAAACAACAAAACAAAAAGTTTATGTATCATCGTGTTGAAGAAGGGGGAAGAGTTAGAAAATTTAAAGATGCATTAGATTATTTATATGAAGCAGGTCTAGTTACTTTTTGTTACAATACAAAAACGATTCAATCTCCTTTAGAAAGCTATAAAAAAGAAGAATCATTTAAATTATTCTTATTTGATACAGGAATTTTAATGTCGATGTTTCATGAAGAAAAAAGATATCTTGTTTTAAATGGAAACGATGATTTAGATATTGGGGGTATTTATGAAAATCTAGTTGCTAATATTTTATCCTTAAATCCATATGAACATGAATTATATTATTATAATCGCATGGATATGGATATTGATTTTCTTAAAGAAGAAAATGGAAAAATTACCGCGATAGAGGTCAAATCTGGAAATAATTTAAAATCTCCATCTTTAAATAAATTAAAAAATGATGAATCTAAAAAAGATGTTTATTTATTAAAGTTATCTTCAAAAATCGTCTATGAAGAACAAGATATACATAATCTTCCTTTTTATCAATTTGCCTTATTAAATAGTAAAAAGTAGTAATAAATCCGTTTGTGATATGATTTTAAAAAATCCTTCAATAGTTTTCTTCTTTTTGTTAATGCTAATCTTATAAGGGTGATAATATGCTTGAGGATTATTTTGATTTTGCAGATGAATTAATCGGGGAAAAAGGAATTTCTCAAAATAAGAAATCCTATAAGGGTTTTATTAAAAGAGTAACAAAAATTGAAGATGAAAGACTTTTTCATAAAAAAATAGGAACGTATATTTCTTTTGAATTTGATGATGAAGTGAATGAAGATGCTTTTTGTAAAGAAATTATTGCTACTTTAAAAAGCATGAAAAGAAAAAGAAAAATTAAAAAGAAAGCCTTAGTTCTTTGCTTTGGAATAGGAAATGAACAATATACTTCAGATGCTTTAGGGCCAAAAACCATCAGGAAACTAGAACCTACATGTCATTTAAATAAAGGAAGAAAATTATATGGAATATCAACGATGATTCCAGGGGTTATGGCTGAAACTGGTCTAGAAAGTGCCCGAACTGCGAAAGCTTTAATTAAAGAATATCAAGTCGATTTAGTCATCGCTATTGATTCACTTGTGACTCATAAAGAAGAAAGATTATTTAAAGTGATTCAATTAACCGATACGGGTATAACTCCTGGAAGTGGAATTTTATCTTTTCGAAAATCCTTAAATGAAGAATATTTAGGAGTTCCAGTTTTTGCTCTTGGAGTCGCTACAACCATTTCCTCGAGAGCTCTAGAGGAAGCTCTTCTAGAAAGAATCAATAAAGATAACCCTTTGAATATGAAAGAAATAAAAGATTATTTAGCACCCCATTTAACCTATTACACTCCAAAGGATACAGATGAGATGATTATGGCACTTTCCGATGTTTTATCTTATTGTATTCATGAAGCTTTTAAATAAATACCTTTGTTTTGACAAAATATTTAAAATACCTAATTTATAATAAACGTGGTGAGAATATGAAAAACTTTTTAAAAACAGCATTTTTAGTTATATTAGTAGTATTATTAGCCTCGACATTTTTCAAAGATTCTAATGATGTACATCAAGATTCATTAGATTCAAATATTCTTCAAGTAGAGGATCATAACTCTGTGATTGATGGCGTGGACGATGATATCGTAATTATCGAAGATAATAATATTTTTGCAAAAATTGGCGCAGGAATTTCTTCACTTATTTATGCAATTGTTAATTTTATCTCTTCCATTATTGCAAATATTTTTATCTATGTTTCTTTTTAAATTTATCTTTAGAAGATTTAATCTTTATAAAAGTTAAAAAAACATAAAAAGATGATGAAAAAAAGAGATTTTTATTCGTAAAATAAGCAAATTTTATTTCAAGAAAAAAGTTTACATATCTTTCTTCATCTTGTTTTTTTTATGCGTTTTTTATAAGATGATAGGGAGGTGAAATGAATATGGATAGAAAAAAATATCGTCTTATTTTTATGGGTACACCCTTAATTGCTAGTCATATTTTAGATGGTTTAATAGAGGCAGGATATAATATTATTTTAGTCGTAGCAAATGAAGATAAAATCGTAGGTAGAAAAGGAATATTAACCCCACCTGAAACCATAAAGGTTGCACAAAAATATCATATACCTACTTTTCAACCCCATAAGATTCGCTTAGATTATCAACAAATAGTAGATTTACATGCGGATGCTTTAATTACTTGTGCCTATGGACAAATAATTCCAGATGTTATTTTAAATTCTTTAAAGATTGGTGCGATTAATGTTCATGGTTCTTTATTACCTCATTTAAGAGGAGCCTCTCCAATTCAAAGTGCCTTATTCGAGGGTCTTAAAGTAAGTGGAGTTACCATTATGGAAATGGTGTCTAAAATGGACGCGGGAGATATGTATTTAAAAAAGGAAGTAGAGATATCTAGTGATGATAATTATACTTCTTATTATCAAAAAATTGCTGAAGCAGGAAAACTTGCCCTTTTAAGTATGCTAGATAATTATTTATTAGGAAACATCAAGGGAGAAAAACAAGATGAAACTTTAGCTACTTTTTGTAAGAAAATCAGTCAAGATCAAGAACGTTTATCTTTAGATATGACTCCAGAAGAATTTACAAATTGTGTAAGAGGGTTAAGTTATACTCCAGGAGGTTATCTATATTTAGAAGATAAAAAGATTAAAATATTAAAAGTAGAACCTTATTCATTGAATGTTGAAAAAGAAGTAGGGAGTATTATTAAAATGAATAAGAAGACTTATGTTTTACAATTAAGCAAAGGTCAAGTGTTATTAAAAGAAGTGCAAAAGGAAAGTAAAAATCGAGTAGATTTTATTTCTTTTGCTAATGGCGAAAGAGATTTAGAGCATAAAAAGTTTTATTAATCTTTCAATTAAAAATCTTTTAACATTATCGTAAATTTATTAAAAAGAAGTGAAAAAATGACTGAGTTAAAAAAGAAATTTAAACCGATGTGTTGTCCTGTTTGTGATGGAATGTATTTTTCTGGACCACATAAAGACACATTTGATGAAGATATTGAAGAATATCTAAATGGTAATGCACAATGTCGTCATTGTGGCTGGATTTATGATTTATATCAAGCAGAACATCCAAATTCAAAAGAAGGATATAATGAAATGTCTGTTAATGAATATAAAAAATGGTTTGAAAATAAACTTAAAGAAAATCCGAACTATGATTATTTTGACGAACATAAACCTGACCCAGTTCCTCATATTTGTCCTGTCTGTGGAGAATATGAATTTAAAGACGTATTATCATCCGATATTTGTCCTATTTGTGGTTGGGAAGATATTGGATATGAAGAAATGCCTGATGTAAAGCCAAATGAATATATGATGTCACTTAATGAAACAAAAAAGTGGTTCAAAGAGCAAAGAAAAAAAGAATCCTAAATTTCAATAGATTAATCAAATTAAGCCTGAGTAGATGATCTAAGAATTTTGTTAAAAAAGTAGTAGATTAAAAAACTAGGTTTAGCGATATTTAATAGGCGTGTTTTAAAATTGTATCAAAAATTCTCATAAAATTCTTATTATAATCGCATATTTATCTAATAAAAATCTTATAATTATTTTAAGATTGTCTCATTTAAAAATCGCCTTAATTTAGGGTATTTACAAGTAATTTAGAATATGATAAAATAATTTGTGAAAGGGAAACATTTATATTCTTATATGTATGAAAGAACTATATGAATTTGAATTTTTCGTAGCACTGTCTTCTTGCGCCTTTTACATTTTATTCGATTCTTTGCTCCTTCGAGAATCAATAAAAACTACGATTTAAGTATTCATTGTAGATGACGAAACAATTAAGAAACTAGGTTTCCCTTTTTATGTAACTTAATTCAATTTTAAAAGATAATAGGACATTGCAGCGATGGTTTTGGCATCTTTAATTGTTCCATCCACGATTGCCTTTTTATATTCATCAAGAGATAATGTAAATAATTCAATTCGTTCATCTTGATCTAGATGTTGTTTTCCTTTTTCTAATTGATCAACATAATATAAATATAATGGTTCAGTTGAATATCCTGGCGTAGGATAAATCACTCCTAGAAAAGTTAAATCATTAGCGATATATCCAGTTTCTTCTTCTAGTTCTCTTTTCGCAGCACTTAAAGGAGACTCATCGGTAACCTCTAGTTTTCCTGCAGGGAGTTCAAGAAGCTCATCTTGAATAGCATAACGATATTGTTTAACAAAAATAAATTTGTTTTCAGGGGTTTTAGCAAGAATTGTGACTCCTCCTAGATGATGCACAACTTCACGAATAGAAGTATCATCATTATCTAAAGATACTTCATCTTTTGTGACGTAAAAAATCTTACCTTGATAAACGAAACTTGAACTTTTTTTCTTTTCCATAGCTTTACTTTAATAAATCTATTTAAAATCTTCAATCCTTTTCCTTTTTTTCAAGATGAAACTACTTTTTTTTGAAGATTTTTTCGCTATAATACTCTTGAAAGAGGAATGAGTATGTTTGATTATAAAAAATTAGTAAAATCTCATGAAAAAGAGGTTGTTGAAGATTTAAAAAAATGGATAGCAATTCCATCGGTTTATGAAGAAGATTCTAAAACTAAAGAAATGCCTTTTGGTAAAGATGTCGCTAGGGCTTTAGAATATATTGCTCTTTTAGCAGAAGCTCATGGCTTTAATGTTGATCGATGTGATGGATATTGTACAGAAATTAGCTATGGAGAGGGAGATATTATCGGAATATATGCACATTGTGATGTTGTTCCTGTCTCAGGAGAATGGAAGTATCCTCCTTTTTCAGGAGAAATTGAAGATGATGTAATGTATGGAAGAGGAACATCGGATGATAAAGGTCCTGCAATGGCAACATTTCATGCGCTATGTGCTTTAAAAGATGCAGGAAGAATTGAAGGATATCAGGTTCGTTTCGTCGTCGGGGGAAATGAAGAATCTGGTTCAGAATGTTTAGAATATTACTTTAAAAAACTTAAAAAACCTTATCCAAAATATGGGTTTACTCCAGATGGTGATTTTCCTTTAATCTATGGGGAAAAAGGAATTGCAAATTATAAAGTTGAACAAAAACTTGATTTACCCTTTTTATTATCTCTTCGTGGAGGAACTGCCTCGAATAGTGTAATGGATCATGTTACTTGTGAACTTGAGGCCAAAGGAAACTTTAAAAAAGCTTGTAAAGCTTATTTTGGTGCGACAGATTGCCAATATACTTTAGAAAATTTAGATGAAGATTTTTATCATCTAGAAGTATTTGGAAAAGCTGCGCATGGATCATTACCAAATCTTGGAGTGAATGCAGGTCTTTGTTTATTACGTTTCTTATCTTTTTATTTTACTGATGTTCGTTTAAGCAATATTGCTACTAGCTATTTAGATGGAGATGGCTCTACTTTAGGTCTTTATAAAGAAAGTGAAGCTTTACATCATACGACTTTTAATGTAGGGCTCATGGAATATGAAAATGGAGTATTAAGTTATGTAGTAAATTTCCGTTATCCTGAAAATGTAAATCCTAAAAAGGTTATTGATAAGTTAAATACGATGAATTTAGGAAAACATACGTTATTATCCATTAGTGATCCTTTATTAGTGGACCCAAATGGAGCAATGGTAAGAACTTTAGAAAAAGTATATCGTGATGAAACAGGGGATTTACTTACTCCAATTATGACCATTGGAGGAGGAACCTATGCAAAAGAAAGTAAAAATACCATTGCTTTTGGCTCTCATTTTCCAAATAGAGATGACCGCATTCATAACTCGAATGAAACCATTCATTTAAAGGATTTATTTGATTCGATGGCAATCTATGCACATGCAATCGATGCTTTAGGAAGATTATGCGATTAAGAAAAAGAAAATGGATGGATCCTCTTCTTGAGGAAGAAAATGATTTATTACTTCATAAGGAAGATCTTCCTTCCTTTTTTAAGGATGATAAAAAATATTTTTTAGAAATCGGGTTTGGAAAAGGTGGTTTTTTATATCAAAAAGCTTTAAAAGATCCAAACAATGAATATGTTGGAATTGAAGTAGATCGTTTAGTTGTAGCGATTGCTTTAAAAACGTATTTAGATTCTGCGCCTAAAAATTTACATTTTATTTTGAGTGATGTGAATAATTTATTTGAAGATTTTAAACCTTCATTTTTTGAAGCTATCTATTTAAATTTTTCTGATCCCTGGCCTAAAAAACGTCAACATAAAAGAAGACTAACTTATCCCACCTTTTTAGAAAAGTATGAAACGGTATTAAAAAATGGTGGTAAAATCTATTTTAAGACGGATAATGAAGGATTATTTATCGATAGTATAAAGTACTTTCAAAACTCAAAATTTATCATAGAAACAATCGATGAAGATTATATGTTAAAAGATGATGATATTGCTACTGAATATGAAACAAAATTCCGTGCAGAAGGAAAAAAGATTTATAGACTTATAGCTAGAAAGGATGATTAAAATGGATTTAAGTGTATTAAAAGAATTAACACAACTATTCGGCCCTTCTGGGCATGAAGAGGAAGTGAGAAATTATCTTCTTCAAAAATATGAAGAATTAGGATTAACGACTTTACAAGATCCTTTTGGAAATGTATTTGGATTAAAAAAGTCTTTACTAAGTAATCCTAAAAAAGTTTTACTTCTTTCTCATATGGATGAAGTGGGATTTGTCGTCACCAAAATTTTAGAAAATGGTACTGTAAAAGTGACCCCATTAGGTGGTTTTAATTCAGAAACGATTCTTTCTTCTAGAGCAATTTTAAAGAAACAAAATGGAGAATTTCTTTATGGAACGGCTTTAGCTTTACCTCCTCATTTATTAACAGGAAAAGGAAACGATAAAACTTCAATTGAAGATATGTGCTTTGATTTTGGTTTTATTTCTAAAGAGGAAGCTAAAAAAGAAATCACTATCGGTGATCCTCTTATTTTAGAAGGAAAGTTTTCTTTAATTGCCTCGGGGAAAAGAGTTCTTTCTAAAGCTTTAGATGATCGAATGGGTTTAGCTATGGCTATTAATATGCTTCCTTTGTTAAAAAAAGAATTGCCATTTGATTTATATTTAGGTGGTTCTTGTCAAGAAGAAGTTGGTTTAAGAGGTGCTAAACCTGCGGTGAATTTTATTAAACCAGATTTTGTTATTGTTATCGATTGTTCTCCAGCGACAGAAACTGAAGAAGGTAGTTTAAATCATGGTGTATTATTAAGAGTGTTTGATCGAGCAATGATTGCCAGAAAAGATTTAATTCAATTCCAAAAAAATGTTTTAGAAGAACATCAAATTCCTTATCAATATTATATTTCTAAAGGTGGTACGGATGCTGGAGAAGTTCATCAAGCTTGTGAAGGAATACCAACGCTTACTTATTGTCTATGTGCACGAGCAATTCATACTCCATCAAGTGTATTAGATGTAAAAGATTTTGAAAATGCGGTAATGGGGTTAAAATATTTATTAGAATCTTTGTCAAATGAGGATATTGCTCATTTTCGATATGAAAAATAGGAGATTATTATGCTAGAAGTAGAATTAAAAGAAAAAGGATTAATTAAAAGATTAACAAATAAGACATTTCAATTTGATCCAAGATTAAAGGATGGATTTTTTACTGCAAATTACTTTTTAAAAACCCGTAAGATTGTCGAGGAAAATATTCCAAATCAAAAAGTCACTATGCAATTTTTCCAAAGAGAAGATGATGTGATGCTATGTGGAATTGATGAATGTATTGCTTTAATTCAATGCTTTGCAAATCATCCAGAAGATTTAGAAATTGAAGCTTTAAATGATGGTGATATTATTTCCAATGGAGAACCTGTTTTAAAAATTAAAGGACATTATGAAGATTTTGGATTTTTAGAAAGCATGATTGATGGAATTTTAGCTAGAAGAAGTTCTGTTGCTACCAATACTTATCGCATTTTAAAAGTGACAAACGGAAAAGCAGTCATCAATATGGCAGATCGTCAGGATGAATACAATACTCAAATCGGTGATGGATATAGCGCATATGTTGCAGGTTTAAAACTAGATTCTACAGATGCTATGGGCTATTGGTGGGGAGGAAAAGGTATGGGTACAATGCCTCACGCCCTTATTCAAATCTGTGGGGGAGATATTATAAAAGCCGCGGATTATTATTTAAAAACTTTTCCAAATGAAAAAGTAACGGCTTTAATTGATTATCATAATAATGTCGTAGAAGATACTTTATTAATTGCTCGACATCTTAAAGAAAAATTAAATGCTGTTCGTGTTGATACTTCAAAATCGTTAATTGATCATTATTTTGATGATAAAGATACTTCTGGATTTGATCCTCATGGAGTTTGTAAAGAACTTATATTTGCTTTAAGAAAAGCTCTTGATGAAGAAGGATTTCAATATGTAAAAATTATCGTTTCTAGTGGTTTTGATGCTAAAAAAATAGCAGATTTTGAAAAGCATCATGTTCCAGTTGATACTTATGGCGTGGGTACCAACTTATTAAAAATTAATGTTGGTTTTACAGGTGATTTAGTTGAACTCAATGGTAAAAAAGAAGCTAAAGAAGGAAGAAAAGATATCCCTTCTACACGTCTAGAAAAAGTAAAACTTGAAAAAAGAGATATTTAATATGAAAAAGCCTTATATCATTATCCATATGATGACTTCGATTGATGGAAAAATCGATGGTGAATATATGGAACAAAAAAATTCTATTTATGCAGGAAATTATTATGATGACCAAATTAATGAACTTGGGTCATCAATGGCTTTAGGTAGAGTTACTGTACAAAAATATCATGCTGGAGAGATTAGTCTTGATGATATAAAAGATTTATCTCCTTTACCTTTAAAAGATCATATTTTAAAAAAAGATCACTATTTATTTGTATTTGATCGAAATGGTCGCTGTTCCTGGAAAAATAACGAGTTTATTTATAATAACATTTCCTATCATATCGTAGAAGTTGTTTCTAGCAAGGTTAACCCATTATATCTTGCATATTTAGAAAATAAAAATATTTCTTATATGATTAGCGGTTCTCTTCTAGAAACCTTAAATAAAATAGGAAAACTAGATATCAATTATTTAGTAGTAACAGGTGGAGCCATATTAAATGGAGGCTTTTTAAAAGAACATTTAGTCGATGAAATTTCTTTAGTGATTGCTCCTTATATTGATGGTAATCCTTTAAATCAAGCATCCTTTGATGGAGTATCTAATTTTGTTATGAATCAAGATTTTAAATTTAATTTTGCTCATCCTTTAAAGGATGGAGGTGTACATTTATCCTTTATAAAGAAATAAAATATTTAAAATTTGTGCTTAAATTTTAATTTATGAATTTTAATACTCAAAATCCCTTAAAAATAGGGATTTTTTAATAGCATAATAAAAAAATAATTGCGACTTTTCACCTCAAAAAAAGTCAACTGTAGCACAAGAAAAAGCCGAAGCCCTTACAATTAAAATAAAATCTTTTATAATTATATTTAAAGGAGATAAGTGTTTATGAAAAATATTATCGTTGGACAATCTGGAGGACCTACCTCTGTAATTAATTCCTCATTATTAGGTGTCTTTAAAACCGCGAAAGATTTAAAATGTGATAAAATCTATGGCATGGTACATGGTATCAAAGGTTTATTAGATAAAGATATCGTCGATTTAAGAGAACAAATCAAAACAGATCTTGATATGGATTTATTAAAAAGAACCCCTTCATCTTTCTTAGGTTCTTGTCGATATAAATTACCAGACATTGAAGGAAATGAAGAAACGTATAAAAAAATCTTTGAAATTTTAGATGAATATAAAATCGATGCATTCTTCTATATTGGAGGAAATGACTCGATGGATACGATTAAAAAACTTACCGATTATGGTAATTCTATTAAAAGTCCTATTCGTTTTATGGGTGTGCCTAAAACAATTGATAACGACTTAGCCATGACAGATCATACGCCTGGATATGGAAGTGCTGCAAAATATATTGCTGCGACGATGAAGGAAATTATTTGTGATGGTTTAGTTTACGATTATCCTGTGGTCACCATTGTTGAAGTAATGGGAAGAAACGCTGGTTGGCTTACTGCAGCTTCCGCATTAGCGCGTGGTGAAGATTGCTCAGGTGTCGATATGATTTTCTTACCTGAAATTCCATTTAACATTGATTTATTTCTAAAGAAAACAGGGGAACTTTTAAAAGAAAATCGTTCTTTAGTTATCGCTGTTTCAGAAGGCGTTAAAGTAAAAGATGGACGTTATGTTTGTGAATTAGCAGATCACGTGGAATACGTTGACTCCTTTGGACATAAACAATTATCAGGAACTGCGCGTTATTTAGCTTCTAGAGTCGCTACTGCCTATGGAGTTAAAACAAGAGCAATTGAACTTTCATCATTACAAAGATGTGCGGCACATATGACATCAAGAATTGATATCACCGAAGCTTTCAATACAGGTGGAGCCGCGGTAAAAGCTGCATTAAATGGTTTAACTGGTCATGTGATTACTTTAAAAAGAGTAAGTGAAGATCCGTATATGTGTATCACTGAACCTCAAGATGTACATCTAATTGCAAACGTAGAAAAGAAAGTACCGTTAGAATGGATTAGTGATGATGGTACCTTTGTGAAAGAAGAATTAGTCCATTATATTCGTCCTTTAATTCAAGCCGAAATTGCTCCATTATGGGTGGATGGATTACCAAGACATTTAAAAATTCAACGTTAATTAAACTTAAAAAATCAATCAAAAATGGCAAATGGGGTTAACTATTTGCCTTTTAAATATGAAGAAAATGAATCCGCTCCTAAATATCTTCTTTTTTGGAGCATATTAGCCCACAGAACATTTCCGTCTTCTTCGCTAATCAAATTATGTCCATAAGCATCAACAAGAATATCTCCAGTTGTCATATATTTTAACGAATACTGATTAACATATGGTAAAATATCTCTTAAATTATTGCTAGCCACAATACCATGATTATGTATGGCTAAAGCAAGTGCACTTGCTTCTCCTTTACCGATGACTTTATTTCCTGCTAAAGGTTCCTCTGTCATTTGGTAATAAGTGTTAAATTCTTTTGAATTAATGTTAATATCTTGTATTTTCAGGTGATGTTCTTGAATTAAGATATCCAATCGTTTTTTAAGATGAGAGATTACTGGTCTACTTAATTCAATATATACTGGTCGGGGAATAACAATCTTTTCAACATACAATTTCGGTAATAATTCTTCGCTTTTTGTCCATAAAAAAGAACTTAAGCAATCTGTATCAAAAAAAAGACAATTAATCAAGAAATTCCCCTCCTTCGTCATTACCATACACTATATCGTCGCGAAATGCATCTAATAATAGTTCTTCATATTTTCCCTTGGAGATAATATCATTTTGATATAGAAAATCCACTTGAGAAATATAATAACCATATACTTGTATTTTATCTTCCGATGGCTTATACAATGAACAATCAAATCCCATACGATTTGCTAGAGATATGACTCCATTTTGCATTGCATCAAATTGATCGCTATTTATTTCTTTTTCCTCTTTTAAACGTGTTAAAAGAGCTTGATGAGATATTCCATAGGTTTGCTCAATTTCAATAATATCATGTAAAGTAAGGCGATATTTAGATGTTTTTTTATATTTTTGAATCATTGTTTGCAAGGCTAATGGAGGCATTAATAAATAAGAGGCAAACAAATCCGCTCTATGTTCGTTTTCGTTATCATAAGAGAAATCCTTACGACAAACTATCTCTTTATCTTGATCATAAAGAAGATGATATAATTCATGAGCTAATGTAAATCTCTGTCTTCCTAGGGACATTCTAGAATTGATTGCAATAATTGAAGATGATGGATTATGAATACATAAACCACTAATGCTTTTCTTAAAGGGAAATATGATTAATGTTAATGTTTTAATCGCTTTAACTAAACTAAAAATATCAATTGGAGATATGTCATCTTCTCCAAATTGATGACGTGTTTGTAAAGTCGAAATACTTAATTTTAACTTATCAATCATGGTTTTTAACTCCTTTGCTTAATTCATCAATTTTAACTTGATTTAGCGCAATTTTATGAATAATTGAAAGTTCTTTTAAATCTTCAAGCGAAATTTCACTTTGTCTAAATGCAATATTAAATTTCGGCATAATATCTTCATTTGATAATAAATCATGTAATGAACAGCAAAATAAAATTGATATTTCGGTTAATATATCGGAACTAATAGTACGCTCGCTTTTTTCAAATTTAGAAACGAGACTTTGATCTACATTTAAGTATTCTGCTAATTGCTGTTGAGTAAGATGAGAATCTTCTCTTAATTTTTTAATTTTCTTACCAATTTCACTATTTTTGTAAGACATTTTTGCTCTCCTTTTTTATTCATCTAAAAATATTATATGGCTTTTTGTCATAAAGTCAACATGAAAAGTAATTAAAAATATGACAAAATTCATTAAATAATTTGTTTTGAATTTCGCTTTTACTTATTAATTATGAATTATTACATAATTATATGTATATTGCATGATTAATCGATTTTGTGCTAAAATAACAATGTCCGGAGAGCAAATGCGATTCCTACATGATGATAAAGGGACGCTTTTTCATCTCTGTGGTGTTGAAGGCCGAATAACTATCTTTAGTTATCTAAGTTCGGAATCCTAAAGCAGAGAAAAGTGGCCCACCCTGTGAGACAGGGAATTCAAGTCTTTCCGGATTTTATTTTGAATAAATAAGGAGACTTTCAATTATGAAATTATATGAAAAATCTATTGCTACAATGCGTTCATTAGTCATTGATATGACAAATAAAGCCAATTCAGGTCATCCGGGGATGGCAATTGGAAGTGCTCCAATTCTTTATACATTATATACAAGACATTTAGTTGCAAATCCTAATCATCCATATTGGATTAATCGTGATCGCTTTGTTTTATCCGCGGGACATGCATCAAGTTTATTATATGTCACTTTACATCTTGCAGGTTATGAAATTCGTATGGAAGATTTAAAGAAATTTCGTTCTTTAAAATCGATTACTCCTGGTCATCCTGAATATGGTTTAACTAAAGGTGTAGATGCTACATCTGGTCCACTTGGTCAAGGAATTGGACAAGCTGTTGGATTAGCTCTTGCTGAAGTATTTTTACGTAATCAATATCCAAGTGAATATCATTTAGTGGATCATTATACTTATTGCTTAGTCGGGGATGGTTGTTTAGAAGAAGGTATTTCTCAAGAAGCTATCTCTTTTGCGGGAGCCCAAAAGCTCAATCGTCTCATCGTATTTTACGATGCAAATCATGTAACGTTAGATGGTGATTTATCTTTATCTAGTATTGATGATCCTAAAAAGAGATTCCAAGCTAGTGGTTGGAATGTTTATGAAGTAAAAGATGGTAATAATGTAGAAGAAATTGATAAAGCCATTTTAATTGCTAAAACTTCGAAAGTGAAACCAACATTAATTATTGTGCATACAACAATTGGTCAAGGAAGTATCAATGAAGGTACAAATAAAGTTCATGGTGCTCCTTTAGGGGAAGAGGATGGTTTACGAGCCAAAACAAGCTATGGATATAAAGAAAATGCCTTCTATGTAGCTCCAAAAGTTTATGATGATTTTAAAAATAGTTTTATTTCTCGAGGCGAAGCTGCCTATAAAGAATGGGAAAATCAATTGAACATCTTCAAGCGAAATAATAGTGTTTTAGCCACAAAATTTGAAGTGATGATGAACAATGATTGTGCAAGTTTCGTGTTTAATTCGATTCCTTCTTATCCTGATGGATTTAGTGAAGCTACAAGAATAACTTCAGGAAAGATATTAGAACTTTTATATAATTCAATTCCAACATTAATTGGAGGTAGTGCAGATGTTGCCTCTTCTGTAAAAACAAAAGTGAAAGGATATGAAGATTTTTCATTTGAACATCGAAATGGAAGAAATATTAACTTTGGAATTCGTGAATTTGCTATGGCTGCGATTCAAAATGGAATGCTTTTACATGGTGGATTAAGAAGTTTTGTCGGTTGTTTCCTAGTCTTTTCAGATTATCTAAAACCTGCAATACGTATGGCAGCAATGTCTCATTTACCAGCTGTTTACTTATTCTCTCATGACTCTATTGCTCTTGGTGAAGATGGCGCAACACATCAACCAATTGAGCAACTTGCAATGTTGCGTTCTATTCCAAATGTTGAAGTCTATCGTCCTTGTGATGCTAGAGAGGTGGCGATGTCTTATCAAAATGCCTTTAAACAAAATGAATTTCCAGTGTGTATCATCTTATCTAGACAAAATCTTCCTTTAATTGGAGGAAGTGATTCTAGCGATATTACTAAAGGTGGATATATCATTTCAAAAGAAATTGGAGAAGAACCAGATCTTACTTTAATTGCCACAGGTTCAGAGGTCGCTTTAGCTATAGATGCTCAAAAAGAACTAAGAAATATTGGAATTGATATTCGTGTAGTTTCGATGCCTTGTGTAGAACGTTTCTTTAAACAAGATCCTACTTATATTTCTCAAACCTTAGGAAATAGTTATGAAAAGCGTATGGTAATTGAAATGCTTTCATCTTTTGGTTGGCATAAAATCGCACCCCATGTCATGAGTTTAGATACTTTTGGCTTATCTGCTCCAATGAAAGATTTAGTGAAATACTTTAACTTTACAAAAGAAGAAGTCATTAAAAGAATTAAAGAAATCATTTAATCGTTGAAAAAAGTTACATCATTTTTATAATAGATATGGCACGGTACCTTATGGACTGTAGCAGGAGGTTTATATGATATTAACTTTAGATCTTGGTAACACCAATCTTTATGTCGGGGTATACCATGAAGATCAGTTAATCGCTACATATAGAACGTATAGCGATAAAAAAAGATCAAGCGATGGATATCGCGAAATATTACAATTTTTCTTATTACAAGAACATTTAGATGTAAATGCCTTTACTGGGGCAATTTTATCTAGTGTCATCCCATCACTAAGTGGTACGATTGTTTCTGCTGCAGAAAAGGTAATTCATGTGCCATGTTTGCAAGTTGGACAAAAAATCAAATCTGGACTTCCAATCCATATTGATCATCCTCTTGAACTTGGCGCTGATTTAGTTTCTGATGCAGTTGGAGCTATCCATAAATATGGATATCCTTTATTAATTGTTGATTTAGGAACAGCGACAAAATATTTAGTCGTGGATCAAAATGGTGCCTTTGATGGTTGCATTATTGCACCAGGAATTAAAGTTTCTTATCAAGCTTTAGTTGAAGAAACTGCACAACTCATGGAAATAGAATATGTAGCACCGAAAAATATCGTCGGAAAAAATTCTAAAGATTCTTTAAATTCTGGAGCAATCTATGGAACAATTGCTCAAATTCGTGAATTAAAGCGCATGATAGAGGCATCTTTAGGTTATTCTTTAAAGCCTATTTTAACAGGGGGTAATGCGATTTTAATTCAAAAAGAATTAAATGAATTTCAATATGATGATCAATTAATTTTAGATGGTCTTTATGAAATTTATAAAAAGAATCAAGGAGATGCACACCATGAATAATAAACGTATGAAAATTCAAGAAATATGCTTAGATGCAATGTTTCTAGCTTTAATTATATTAATGACTTTTACTCCGATTGGCTTTATTGCTATTCCTCCAGTTTCAGCGACATTAATTCATATTCCTGTTTTAATTGGAGCGTATTTATTTGGTAAAAATAAAGGTTTAGTTTATGGAATATTTTTTGGTGTCATGTCGATGATTAAAGCTTATCAATCTCCGACAAGCATTTTAGATCCATTTTTTCAAAATCCTTTAATTTCCATTCTTCCACGAGCGCTTTTTGGCTTTTTATCAGGATGGGTATTTGAAATTTTAAGAATGCATATTCATAACTCTAAAAAAGAAAAGACTTTATCTATTATCACCTCTTTTGTGATGACCATTGTCCATAGTCTTTTAGTTTTTGGAGCGTTATATCTATTTTATCATAGTGATATGGAACATATTGCTGGGGATGCTAATTATGCTTCATATTGGCTATTTGTCGGTTTAATTTTATTAACACAATCTTCTTTTGAAGCTTTACTTGCTGCCCTTATTGTTCCTTTAGTAAGTTTTCCTATCGATCGTTATGCTTTAAAAGGCTTATTAGTCAATCGTATTTCTTCAAGAAGACAAAAGAAAATGGAATTACAAAATAATGAAGTAAAGGATGATGAACCCCTTACTGTTATAGTGGATTTTGCAAAAGATGAACAAGAAAAAGAAATTAGCCTAAAAATTAAAAAAGATGAATGATAAACACACATTTTTTTAAAATTTGGGTGAAAACCGCCCAAAAGAAAGAAAATGAACATAGTGATAAGTATCCTTTGATACCTCTAGAACCCTAAAAATGGACTGAAATCAGTCTATTTTTTTACACAAAAAAAGAAGCCTAACTATTTTTTATTAATGGTGCTTATAAAAGAAATAAAAAATAAATAAGTAAGTTTGAACTTTATAAAGCCCACATTTATTTACATATTTCTTCTTTGTTTACCTTTTTTAAATCTTCTTGATATTTTTTAGTGACAAAATGATGGATGAGATAAATATAAGGCATTCCTAGATTTGTCTCGATAAGAGAATTAATTAAAATCGTAGAAATACTATCTTGATTCATCGGTCTAATGCCATTAATTAATAAAGCAAATTCCCATGAAAATTGTACACTTATTCCAATTAAATTGAGCCATAAAATTGGAATCTTATGACGTTTTTTATTTGTAAAGTGATAGATAATTAAAGCAAAATATCCTAGAATTAAGATAATAGCCATTATTCCGTGATATTGATTCGTGGTTCGCAAAGTTTTTATGTTAGATGCTCCACCTAAACTAGCAATACTTGGAACAATTAACCACCAAGCAATTATTAAAAATAACCACATTTTTAAATCTTCATCTTTCGATAAACATAACCAAATAAAAGCAAAATTGGTGATTCCATAACTTAAAGACATCCATAGTAAAATTAAAGAAACATTTCCCATGGATTGCATGACATCATTAATATATATTTCTCTAGAACTACTGATTAAATAAAAATAACCAAAGTCGACGAGAAAATATAAAATTCCTCCAAAGATTGACCAAATGAGAGTAAGATATTTTTTCTTATAGATTAATAAACCTAAAAAGAAAATGATAAATAAACTATCTAAGATAATATAAAGAAGATTAAAGCTTCTTGTTGGTATAATTTCTAAAATGTGCATCATATATATTCCTTTGAAAGTATCCTAACATATCTATTTTTAAAAATAAACATTTATCTATGAATGTGTTGAGTATTTTGTCGAGAAAAGGAGAAATATGTTAATAGAAAGTCTTTATGAATTTATCGGAAATACACCTTTATATCATTGCAAAAGATATCAAAAAGATCATCATTTAAAAGCAAATCTATTTGCAAAAATCGAATGGGGCGAACCCAGTGGATCTATTAAAGATCGGATTGCTTTAGAAATGATTCATGGGTATGAAAAAGAAGGAAAAATAAATCAAGATACGATTTTAATAGAACCAACTTCTGGAAATACAGGAATTGCTTTATCTTGTTTATGTGCTTATGAAAAAAGAAAACTCATTTTAGTTATGCCTAATAATATGAGCATAGAAAGAAAAAAATTATTAAGTATGTACCCTAGCAAACTTGTTTTAACGGAGGCAAAATTAGGAATGGAAGGAGCGCTTTTAAAAGCTCAAGAACTTCATCAATATTATGAAAATTCACTTATTTTAAATCAATTTTCAACCCCATATAACGTTTTTGCTCATTATAAAGCGACTGGAAAAGAAATTTATGAAGATTTAAAAGGGAAGATTGATATTTTTATTTCTCCTTTTGGAACAAGTGGAACTTTAATTGGCGTAGGGAAATATTTAAAAGAAAAAAATCCTTTGATAAAAGTCATTGGAGTTGAGCCAAAAAAATCTCCTTTTATTAGTTTAGGAAAAAAGGGAAGTCATCAAATTCAAGGAATTGGTGCAGGATTTAAACCGAAAATTTTTGATTCAAGATACGTTGACGAAATCCTTCTTGTCGATGATTTAGATGCTTTTAATAACGTAAAAGAATTTACTTGTAGCGAGGGTTTATTTATAGGTATATCTTCTGGTGCAGCGCTTGAAGCATATAAAATGCTTTCTCAAAGAATTGAAAATGAAGATAAAAATATTGTCGTGATTTTTCCTGATAATGGGTTAAAGTACTTATCGATGTTTGAAAGTTAAATAAAAAAAAGAGGGTAATTTGATTGATTCAAACTACCCTAGAAAGAAAAATTTAAACAAACAAACAACAAGCTACATATTTAATAAGCGGACAACGTCACGAGCAATCATGACTTCTTCATCTGTAGGAATAACTACGACTTTGATTTTGCTATCGACGGTAGAAATAATTCCTTCTTTTCCACGTGCGGCATTATTGAGTTCTTCCGCGATTTGAACTCCTAAAGCTTCTTTTAATTGATCACAAATCATCGCTCGATATTCAGGTGCATTTTCTCCAACTCCAGCGGAGAAGATAATTAAATCACATCCACCTAGACGAACATAATATTGACCAATATAATCAGCAATACGACGAATGTACATTTTAATGGCAAGTTTGGCACGTTTATTTCCTTGCTCTGCCGCGGCGGTGACATCTCGAGAATCATTAGAAACTCCTGAAATACCAAGTAATCCAGATTTTTTGTTGAATTCTTGATAGATTTCTTCCGCGGATTTACCAGTTTGATTTACTAAATAAGGCATAACGGAAGCATCAATATCTCCTGTTCTTGTTCCCATCATGACACCCGCTAAAGGAGTAAGACCCATCGAAGTAGAGACACATTTTCCATCTTTAATTGCACATAAAGAAGCTCCTGAACCGATGTGACAAGAAATAATCTTAGGATGTTTTACGCCTTTTAAATAGCGTAGACCTTCTTGTGATAAATATTTATGAGAAGTTCCATGAGCGCCATATTTTCTTACCATATATTTTTCATAATATTCATATGGACAAGCATACATATAATCTTCTGGTTCCATGCTTTGATGGAAAGCAGTATCAAATACTGCAACTTGTTTTACATCTGGTAAAGCTTCTTTAAAGGCTCTAAATCCTACTAAATGCGCGGCATTATGTAATGGAGCTAAAGGAATTAAAGATTCAATAATCTTTTCTGTTTTGTCATCGAAAAGCGCGGAATCCGAAAAATAATGTCCTCCTTGAACGATACGATGACCAACGCCTTTAATTTCGTTTAAGTCTTTAACAATTCCTTGTTCCACTAAAGCATCAAGAAGCATTGCAACTGCAATAGCATGATCTTTAATAGGACAGACAATTTCACTTTTATCTTTTCCTGTGGGTTTTAAAATAAAACGACCTGTAGGTTCACCAATCCTTTCAAGTAAACCTGAGCAAATTACTTTTTCTTCAGGCATTTCATATAATTTGAATTTCAAAGATGAACTACCTGCATTAACAGCAAAAATTTTAGACATAAATCACATCTCCTTAAATCAAAATCATTTTAATATAAGTTTTTTTTAAAGTAAAGAAAGCAAACTTATCTAAATAAAATTTGTTCTCCATCACAAACTCTTCTTTCAATAAGAGAAGAAAAGCTCTTTTAAACTTGTTTTTTAACAAGTGCTATTTTAAAATAAAGATATCCCAATTAGGGAATCCGTTGAAGCGTACAGTACGAACTTAAAATAGTATAGAGATTCTTAGCTGGTGGAAATAAGAACTAGGATAAGTGAGGAATTACAGCGTGGAGGAGTTCAATTGAAAGTGCCGAATTTTTATTCGGAACTAAGGTGGTACCACGTGAAAGCGTCCTTAGAAACGGGCGTTTTATTTTTTTAGGGGGGGTAATATGACACTAATTGAAGAATTAAAATTACGAGAATCTTATTTTGATACGACAGATCCTGCTATTGAGGAATATTTAGAAAATAATAAAGTCACATTTTATTTAGGTTGTGATCCTACAGGAGATTCTTTACATGTTGGTCATTTATTTACGTATATTGTGATGAAAAGAATGGAACAATATGGTCATCATCCTGTTTTACTTGTCGGTGGTGCGACAGGTTTAATTGGAGATCCTAAAATGCAAGGAGAACGTAAGATGCTGACTCTTGAAGAAGTAAAGAAAAATGCATTATCTTTAAAAAATCAAATTCATGATTTATTTGGCGTGGATTCCATGGTCGATAATTATGATTGGGTTAGTCAAATTTCTCTACTCGATTTTTTAAGAGATATTGGAAAAGAATTTAATGTTTCGACCATGCTTAATAAAGACGTTGTGAAATCTAGATTAGATGTAGGTATTTCTTTTACCGAATTTTCTTATCAAATTTTACAAGCTCTTGATTGGTATAAACTTTATAAGGATTGTAATTGTACCGTCCAATTAGGAGGTCAAGATCAATGGGGAAATATTACCGCGGGTAGTGATTTAATCCGTAAAAAATGTGGTTCAGAAGCAAAAGTTTATGGTCTTACTGTTCCTTTAATTTTAAAATCGGATGGCACTAAATTTGGTAAATCTGAAGATGGAAAATCGGTTTGGTTAGATGAAAAGAAAACCTCTCCTTATGAATTTTATCAATTTTGGATGAATATTCCTGATTCTGATGTTATTAAAAGATTAAAACAATTTACTTTTTTAAGTCTTGAAGAAATTGCATTATTAGAAAAAGAGATGAATGCATGTTTAGAAGCAAGAATTCCCCAAAAAAGATTAGCTTTTGAAGTGACTTCATTTGTTTTTGGAAAAGAAAAAGCAAGTAGAGCAAAACATCTTTCCGAAGCTCTATTTTCAGGAAAAATTGAATCTTTAAGTGTCGAGGAAATTGAAATGAGTTTACTTGATTTACCTCATCTAACTGGAGAAATTTCTCTTTTAGATGCTTTAGTTTCTTTAAAACTTGCATCTTCAAAAAGAGAAGCACGTGAATTTATCCAAAATGGTGCAGTTTCTTTATTTGAAAAGAAAATTACGGATATGAACTTAATCTTAAGTAAAGATTTAGCGAAAGAGGGACGTTATATTTTAATTAAGCGTGGTAAGAAAAAATATGCAGTTATCTGCTTTTAAGGAGTGAATTTTATGAAGATTTGTTTGGTGCATTCCATCATTGAAATCAATTTTCTTTATGAAAGTGAATACCTTGATTTTTTTTCCTCCTATGTAGTTGAAGAAGGAAATGTAGATTACGTAATCTATCAAGAACCTTATAGTGAAGATAGCGATAAAGGAGATTTAAAAATTACCTCGAAAAACTATCATTTATATGTTAAAGATAATGTTGAAACTCAATATCAATTTCTTCATGGCGATGAAAATAATTATGAGGGAAAAATCGTTTATGGCAAAAATAAGTTTTCTTTTTCTTTGAAAGATCCTCATGATGTCCATTTAGGGATTATTTTACTACAATATATCGCTACAAGAATCTTAAGTGAGGCTTATCCTTGTATTTTAATGGAAGGAACGGCTTTTTCCATCAATGGAAAAGGGATTTTAATTACAGGTTCTTATCTAGATGGTAGACTTTCTTTGAGTGATTTATTTTTAAAAAATGGCGCAGTAGTCATCAATACCATTCGAAACTATCTTGTAAAAGAAGAGGATGGGGTTATGATTTATGGTAATCCTTGGTCGAATGAAGAGACAAAAGATAATAATAATGTCATTGCTCCCTTAACTCATATCTTCTCTTTAGTAGAAGGAGATGATCTCTATTTAAAGCGTCTAGAAGTAAGAGATGCATTTTTAAAACTCATGAGTGAAATTGTTACACCCCAGACGGATGAAAGAAGTAAATGGGAAGAAACGATTGATGAAGTCGTAAAAATCCCTTGTTTTCTCATGATTGGGAAGGATATTAAAAAACTATTTTTGCAAATTGAAAAAGCAATTGAACAAAATTAGAAAAACGATTTTATCTTTTATCTTTTTCCTAAAGGAAAAGAGTGATATAATAAATATATATTTGAAAAGGAGATTATATAATTATGGACGTACGTTATTGTTCACATCCCGATGATTCAAAATTCTATACAACAGAAGAATTAAGGGAAAAGTATTTAATCGAAAAGGTATTTGTTGCAGATGAAATACCCTTAACTTACTCGCATCAAGATCGTATGATTGCAGGTGGTGTTATGCCTGTTACAAAAGCTTTGGCTCTTACTGCTGGAGATGAACTTCGCGCGAATTACTTCTTAGAAAGAAGAGAACTCGGTGTCATCAATATCGGTGGAGAAGGAATAATTACTTTAGATGGTAAAAAATATATCATGAAAAATAGAGATGGTCTTTATGTAGGTATGGGAACTAAAGAAGTGATTTTTGAATCAAAAGATAGCAAAAATCCTGCGAAATTCTATATTAATTCTTGTCCTGCTCATGTGCGATATGAAACCGTTCATATTCCTTTTGAAAAGGCTATCCATCGTCCTCTTGGGGATAATAAGATGATGAATAAACGTGTCATTAATCAATATATTCATCCCGATGTCTTAAAATCATGTCAACTTTCGATGGGAATGACATGTTTAGAAGAAGGTAATGGATGGAATACATGGCCTTGCCATACCCATGAAAGAAGAATGGAAGTTTATCTTTACTTTGATTTAGGTGAAGATGATCGCGTCTTCCATATGATGGGTGAACCTAGTGAAACACGCCATATCGTGATGAAAAATGAACAAGCTGTCATTTCTCCATCTTGGTCCATTCATTGTGGATTTGCTACGAAAAACTATTCCTTTATTTGGGGTATGTGTGGAGAAAATCAAACTTTTGACGACATGGATGTTTGTGATTTAAAAACATTCCGTTAGAAAATAAAATTAGGGATTTAAAGAAGGATGAATTAAAATGAAACGAAGATTAATCTTTATCGTTCAGCAATTGAATCAGGTAGATACTGCAGAACTTTCTGCGGTGAGTATGGCAAGTGAATTAGCCGAAGAATTCGACGTATTTTTATTTGCTTTAGAGGAAATTGATAATAAAAGAATTCATCCTACTTTTAAAGTCCATCCTCGTGTGAGTGTGCGATCTTTTTCACTTCCTCATAATTTAAATGAATTAGAAGAAGCTCTAAAAAAAGATGGAAAGAAATTTTCTGATCAATTTGCAGGAGTTCTCCATGGTGACGATGTCTTCTTCTTATATTCAAAAATCGTTATCCCATATCTTCCTAGCCAAGGAAGAAAAGTCTGGATGACGGGATTTGAAAAAATTGAGGATTATCATTATTTTGATGCCGTTTCATTCTTTTCTTATGAAGAATATCAAAAAGAATGTGCTTTACATAGTGATATTCAAGATCGTTTCTTTTATGTTCCTCCATTTTCACGCTTTGAAGGACATGAAGATTATAAATTCCACGGGAATCGAATCTTACTCATTTCTTCTTTAGAAAAAGAAAGAAATCCTATGATGGCAATTCAAATTGCTAAAAAATTAAAAGAAAATAATCTTAAATTTTTAATGACCATCTGTGGTGAGGGTTCTTTAGAGGATGAAATGAATGATGAAGTAATTGCTTTAGAGTTAGAAAATTGCGTAGAAATTGTGCCTTTTGATGAATTACATCGTTACTTCATGGAAGCGGATTTATTCTTATATCTAGCTGGGGATTTATTTTACCCCTTGATGCTTCTTGAAGCGATTACTTCTTCAGTTCCAGTGATTTCGATGTCAAATAATCCTTACGCTCATTCCATTCTTGAAGATACAGGGATTTATGTCGATGATAATGAGCATGCCACCGAGGCTATTTTAAAAATCTTTAGTGATAAAATTCGTCTTGCCAAAAAGAAATTTGAAGTTTATGAAAGTGCCAAACGCTTTTCTAAAAAGAAACATGATGAAGCGATTCATCATCTCTTAAATTCTATGAAATAACATGAATTCTATATATTTTTATTATCCAAATTTTGAAAGTAAATGTCTTACTTTTAGTTATGATGATGGAGTTATTCAAGATATTCCTTTATTAAAGAAGATGAATGAGGCTCATTTTAAGGGTACATTTAATTTAAATTCTGGCTTATTTAGTCAAATAAAATTTAGAGATGGAATCGATAATTCTCGTCTTGATAATAAAGAGCTAAATCTTCTTTATATGGGTCACGAAATTGCTTCTCATTCTTTATATCATCTTCATATGGAAAATCTATCTTATGAAGATAATGATTTTCAAATAAAAGAAGATATGAAAAATTTAAAAGCGATCTTTCATCAAGAAATCAAAGGCTTTGCTTATCCTTTTGGAACATATAATGAAGAAACATTAAAAGCATTAGAAAATAATCATATTCTTTATGCAAGAACAACCAAATCGACCTATGATTTTAAAATTCCTTCCTCATTTTTAAAATGGAATCCTACGATTCATCATAATGATGTTCGTCTTGATGAAATGATTGAAAAATTTTTAAAAACCAATGAACCATTAGCGCTTTTTTACATATGGGGTCATAGTTATGAATTTGAAGATCAACATGATTGGGCCACATTTGATAAGATTTGTTTAAAATTAAAAGATTTAGAAGACGTTGCATATTTAACAAATCAAGAAGTTGCGACTTATTTAGAAGCGATAAAAAAAGTAAAAATCAAAGAAAATCAAGTGATAAACGACAGCAATGAAAAGATTTATTGTCGAATCAATCAACAAAAAATATGTTTAAATCCTCAAGAAAGTTATGAGGTAGAATAGGAGAAACTAAATGGAAAAAATATTGACCATGGGAGAAATCATGTTAAGATTAACACCCCCAGATTATGCACGAATTGATCAAACACGTTCCTTTATGGCAAATTATGGTGGCGCAGAAGCAAATGTCGCCGTCTCTTTAGCCTATTTTGGTCATCGTTGCTTTTTTATTTCTAAATTACCTCCTACAGAGGTTGGAGATTCTGCCATTAAACATTTGCGAAGTCATAATGTCAATACCGATTATGTCGCTCGTGGATCATCTTTAATGGGGATTTATTTTTATGAATCCGGTTTTGGAGGAAGACCTAGTAAAGTTATTTATAACCGCAAGCACAGTGCTTTTACACGTATCGATTGCAGTGAATTTAATTTTGATGAAATTTTTAAAGATGCCACTTGGTTCCATATTTCAGGTATTACTTTATCTTTAGGAATTAGAGTTAGAAAAGTCACTTATGAATGCTTAAAGTATTGCCGCAAATATAACGTTCCCGTGAGTTTTGATTTTAACTATCGTTCACGTTTATGGGATGAAGAAACCGCAAGAGAGGCTTATTTTGAAACATTACCTTATGTTGATTATCTTTTTGCTTCTTATTGGGATGCAAATCACATGATGGGAATTGCTCCAACAGATGAAAATGCTTCAATGGAAGAGAAAAAGCGCGATGTGATGCATAAGTTATTAGATAAATATCAAATAAAAGCCGTATTTTCTACGGATAGAAGCATCTTTTCTGCGACCGAAAATGCTTTAAGTGCAAGTGTGATTACAAAAGAGGATGAATATCATTCTCAAGCCTTCCGTTTCCAAATTTTGGATCGTATTGGTGCAGGTGATGCTTTTGCTTCAGGGGTCATTCATTGCCTCCTTAAAAATCCATCTGATTTACATCACGCAGTAGACTTTGGTCTTGTAACAAGCGTATTAAAACACACAATTTCAGGCGATTCTTCTAGACTTAAAGAAGAAGATGTGTATGATTATTTAGTATCTAGTGGCTCAAAAGGAGTCATTCGATAAATAGAAAGGAAACATTGAATATGGAAAAGGAAAAGAAAAGTTTAAAAGAAAGTGATATTTTAGGAAGAGTACTTTGTTCTTACTATGGTAAATCTCTTTTACAAAATGGGAAAGATCTTTATATTGTAAAGCAATATCTACTTCCAGGAGAAGATGTCTTCTTTAATCCTAAAGAAGCGATTAAAATGCCTTCTTATATGTTTGCTATGGCAGCGATGCAAGAAGAAGATTTTGGGGAAACCTTAAAATTTATCAAAAATAATTGGTTTGATGATTAATTAAATGAAACGCACAATTTTCATGATAGGTGATTCTATCATGCAAACGAATTTATATGATACTTATCCTCAGACAGGATGGGGACAAGTATTATATTTATTTGCTCAAGAAGATGTAGAAATTATCAATTTAGCAAAAAATGGTACATCAACGAAATCTTTTTTAGATTTAGGCTATTTTCAATATATTGAAGAACATATTAAAAAAGATGATTTATTAATTATTGGTTTTGGCCATAACGATCAAAAAGAATATGATCCGTCTCGATATGTTTCTCCTTATGGAGGATTCATTGATAATCTATCCTATTTTATTAATATAGCAAAAAGCCATGAGGCTAAAGTGATTTTAACGACTCCAATTATCCGTCGTAAATTTCAAAATGGAAAAATCATCAATACACATGGAGAATATATTGAAGCTGTAAAAAAATGCGCTAAAGAAAATGATGTACCTTTCGTGGATTTAAATTTAAAAACCAAAGAATTTTATGAATCAATAGGGGAAGAAAAATCGAAAGCTTATTTTATGAATTTTGAGGAGGGTTTATATGAACATTACCCTCATGGAGAACACGATGATTCTCATCAACGCTACGAGGGAGCTATTTTAATAGCTAAATTTTTTGTCGAAGATATCCATTTTCAAAATTTAGAAGTTAAAAATTTCTTTTTACCCTTAAATAAAATCATTTCATCTAAAAAAGATACTTATGAAAATTAATCTAGATGAATTCATTTTCTAAAAAAATCTCATCAAGAATAAAAGGCGTATGTTTTAGATATAATTTTTTCAAAATTATTTCATCTATGAATAAAATTGTTTCAAAAACAACATTTTAACCCCAAAATGACGAATTTCTTGTGCTAGCGATACATATGCAAATCAAAAAAATTTGCTATAATAAATATGATGTAAATTAATAAGGAGGTTAGTTATATGTCAGATATCAGCCTAAAAAATATTGAAAAGGTTTATGACAATGGGTTCCACGCCGTCCATAATTTCAATTTAGAGATTAAAGATAAAGAATTTATTGTCTTCGTTGGTCCATCTGGATGTGGTAAATCTACGACCTTAAGAATGATTGCAGGTCTAGAAGAAATCACTCGTGGTACTTTAACGATTAATGGTAAAGTCGTCAATTCTTTACCCCCAAAAGAAAGAGGAATTGCAATGGTGTTCCAATCTTACGCCTTATATCCTCATTTAAGTGTCTATGAAAATCTTGCTTTCGGTTTAAAACTTGCAGGATTTGATGAAGATGAAATTGATGAAAGAGTTAAAGAAACATCTAAGATTATGGGTTTAACTGAATATTTAGAAAGAAAACCTAGAAATCTATCTGGTGGACAACGTCAACGTGTTGCTTTAGGTAGAGCGGTTATTCGTCATGCGGATGTCTTCTTAATGGATGAACCACTTTCAAATCTCGATGCTAAGATGCGTGTTTCTATGCGCGCGGAACTTGTTAAAATCCACCGTATGGTCGGAGCGACAACAATTTACGTCACCCATGACCAAATCGAAGCTATGACAATGGCAACAAGAATCGTCGTAATGAAGCTTGGTCGTATTCAACAAGTGGGTACTCCCGCGGACTTATACTTTAGACCAGCGAATCTATTCGTCGCAGGATTTATTGGTGATCCCCCAATGAACTTCTTAAAAGGAAAGATTGAAAAGAAGAAATTCATCGGACAAGATAGTTTAGAATTTAGCTTTGGTACAAAACTAAAGAATGTCATGAAGAAAGCTGAAGGAAAAGATGTCGTCATTGGCTTCCGTCCTGAAAGCATTAAACTTGCTCCACTTACTAAAGAAGAAGGAGAAGAATCTAAGAAAAAGGTTGGAGATATCGCTTTCCATGGAGAAGTGGAAATTACAGAAATGCTCGGTGATACGATGAATATCTATGTCACTTTAGGAGAAAACCATCTCATCATTCGAACCACACCATCGGATGATTACAAGATTGGCGATCCTATCGATTTCTATGTCGACTATGAAAGCTTACATATCTTTGATGGAGAAAGCGAACTTGTCATCACGGATGACGAAGAAAATAAAGAATAATCAAAGCAGGGCTTTCCCTGCTTTTATTCATAGGAGCAATATTTATGGAACAATTAAATCAATCAATTTATAAAAAAACAAAAGCACCGATAAAAGTGCTTCAATTCGGGGAAGGTAATTTTTTAAGAGCTTTTGTCGATTGGATTATTTTAAAAATGAATCAAAAAGGAGTCTATAATGGTCATGTCGCTGTTGTGCAACCAATGCCCATGGGTAGAGTTAAAGATCTAGAAAAACAAGATGGATTATATACTTTATATTTACAAGGTCTAGAAGATGGTAAAGCCAAAAGAATCCATGAAGTAATCGATGTTTTAGATGATTTTATTAATCCTTTTGAACAATATGATAAATATCTTTCTTATGCTGAAAGTAGTGATTTAGAAGTGGTCATTTCTAACACCACAGAAGCAGGAATTAGTCTTGATCCGAATGATTTAGATTTTACGAAATGTCCTACTTCTTTTCCAGGTAAATTATTAGCCTTTCTTTATCATCGTTATACTTACTTTAAAGGAGATTATGATAAAGGATTATGCATCATTCCTTGTGAATTAATCGATAATAATGGAGATGAACTTCATCGTGTATTATTAGAACTTGCTAAATTAAAAGGATATGATGAAAAATTTATGGAATGGCTTGATAAAGCTAATCATTTTACTTCCACCTTAGTGGATCGTATCGTCCCAGGTTATCCTAAAGATGAAGTCGAAGAAATAACTAAAGAACTTGGTTATGTTGATTCTTCTTTAGTAAAGGGAGAAATTTTTCATCTTTGGGTACTTAAAAAAGAAGCCGTTGTGGAAGCTAAATTCCCTTGTAATAAAGCAGGACTTAATGTCATCTATGCTGATTCTATTAAACCTTATAAAGAAAGAAAAGTGAAAATTTTAAATGGCACTCATACCGCGATTGTTCCTGTTTCTTATCTATATGGAATTGATACGGTAAGAGAAACCATTGAAGAAGAAAATTTAGGAAGATTTGCAAAAGAATTTATCTTTGATGAAGTCATTCCTACAATTGATCTTCCTAAAGATGAGATGAATTCATTTGCTTCATCAGTTCTTGAAAGATATTTAAATCCTTATGTTCGTCATGAATTGATGTCTATCGCTTTAAACTCGATTTCTAAATATAAAGCGCGTATTTTAAAGACTGTACATGATTATATCGAACGTAAAAATATGTTACCACGTCATGCTCTTTTCTCTTTAGCGGCTTTACTTAATTTCTATGAAGGAAAAAGAGGAGAGGAAGTTATTGCTCTGAAAGATGATGAAGCCTATTTAGCAACCTTTAAAAAGTTATATGAAGAATATTATAAAGATTTAAATGAAGAAAAACTCGTTCATGCTGTTTTAAAAGATACTTCCATGTGGGGAGAAGATTTAACAAAGATTTCTAATTTTGAAGAAATGGTAAGAAAATATTACATCTTACAAAGAAAAGAAGGAATGAAAAAAGCTTTAATCATTTTTTTAGGAGAAAAGCAATGAAATCGCTTTTAATTCATGAATCGGATTCGGTTCGAGTAGCGCTTCATGACCTTAAAAAAGGCGAAGAAGAAGCAGGAATTATTTTAAAAGAAGATATTAAAACTGCACATAAATTTGCTATTAAGGATATTAAAAAAGGCGAAAATATCTATAAATATGGTTATCCTATTGGTCATGCTAAAGTGGATATAGCTAAAGGAAGCTGGGTGCATACACATAATGTTGAAACGAATTTATCGAGTGAACTTGAATATACATATAAACCAAATAAAGTAGAAATTAAACCCCTTCCTAAAAGAGAAGTTTATCTCTATAAAAGAGAAAATGATACATATGGGATTCGAAATAATCTTCTTATCGTCCCTTTAGTGGGTTGTGTAAATGGACAAGCAGAACGCATTAAAGAAAGACTTTTAAAAGAAGGAAATTTGAAAAATGTTGATGATATCATCGTTTTAAAACATCCTTTTGGTTGTTCTCAAATGGGAGATGATAAAACATTCACGGAAAGAATCTTACAAAAATGTGTCGTACATCCAAATGCAGGTGGAGTTCTCATTCTTTCTTTAGGGTGCGAAGAAAACCGCATGGAACCCTTTCTAGAGGGTTTAAGTGATTATAATAAATCACGAATTAAAGCCTTAAAAGCTCAAGATGTCGATGATGAAGTTGAACTTGGGGTAAAATTAGGTAAAGAAATTTTAAGTGTGATGAATTTAGATACACGAACAAAAGAAGATCTTTCTAAAATTCGTGTTGGATTAAAATGTGGAGGTAGTGATGGATTTTCTGGTATTACTGCGAATCCTTTAGTAGGTTTATTTTCCGATTATATTACCGCTCAAGGGGGAACATCGGTTTTAAGTGAAGTTCCTGAGATGTTTGGCGCGGAATTAACCTTAATGGCAAGGGCAAAAAATGAAGAAGTATTTCATAAAATTGTCACATTAATTAACAATTTTAAAAAATATTATGAAAATCATCATCAAGTGTGTTATGAAAATCCTTCACCTGGCAATAAAGATGGAGGCATTACCACTTTAGAGGATAAGTCCTTAGGTTGCGTACAAAAATCAGGACATAGTGATGTCGTTGATGTCGTTTTTGATGATGAATTCATTACTAAAAACGGCTTAAATTTATTAAATGGACCTGGAAATGATATGGTCGCATGTACAAATCTTGCCGCGTCTGGATGTCAACTCATCTTATTCACGACAGGAAGAGGTACCCCATTTGGAACTTTTGTACCAACAGTTAAAATTGCCACGAATTCTTCTTTAGCAAAAAGAAAAGCGAATTGGATTGATTTTAATGCAGGAGCGTTAATCGATGGAACCTCTATGGAAGAATTAAAAAATCAATTCATTGAAAAGATTATTGCAATCATTAATGGCACAAAAGCAAAAAATGAAGAAAATGGATTTGAAGAGATTTCAATCTTTAAAGATGGAGTTACTTTATAAAAGGAAAGGAGTTATCATTTATGAAACCATTTTTAGACAAAGATTTTTTATTAGAAACTGAAACAGCCAAAAAACTATACCATGAGCATGCTGAAAAGATGCCGATTTTTGATTTCCATTGTCATCTTTCTCCTAAAGAAATCTATGAAGATAAAAAGTATCGCTCTTTAGAAGAAGTTTGGATTGGAGGAGGTCAAGATCACTATGGAGACCATTATAAATGGCGTTTAATGCGTGAGTTTGGTGTTGAAGAAAAATACATCACTGGTGATGCTTCCGATTATGAAAAATATGAAAAATTCGCAGAAATGATGCCTTACGCAATTGGTAATCCAATTTATCATTGGTCGCATCTAGAATTACAAAGATATTTTGGAATTGATACTTTATTAAATCCTAAAACTGCGAAAGAAATCTATGATAAAGCGAATCAAAAGTTAGAGACTTTAACTGCAAGAAAGATGATTGAAATGAATAATGTCGCAGTCATTTATACCACGGATGATCCAATCGATGATTTACATTATCATGAATTAATCGCTAAAGACACATCTTTTAAAACCAAGGTATGTCCTGCTTTCCGTCCTGATAAAGCCTTAAATGTTGAATTAGATACATTCTTCCCATGGTTTGCACGCTTAGAAGAACTCCATGGAAAGAAAATTGATTCTTTAGATGAATTTTTACTCGCTCTTGATGAAAGAATCGCTTATTTTGATAAGCACGGCGCAGCGATTTCTGATCATGCTTTAGATGTTGTCATGTATGAAGATGCAAGTAAAGAAGAAGTAGAAAAAATCTTTAAAAAAGTCTTAAACAAAGAGACTTTAAGTGAAAAAGAACTCAATCAATATAAAGGATATGTTTTAGTCTATTTAGGAAAACAATATCATAAATATAATTGGGTTCAACAATATCATATCGGTGCTTTAAGAAATAATTCTAAAAGAATGTATAAACTTATTGGTCCAGATACGGGTTTTGACGCGACAGAAGATCAACCCTTTGCAAGCAAACTTGCTAAATTGCTCGGTGCTTTAGATGAAACAGATGAGCTTCCAAGAACGATTCTATATTGCTTAAATCCACGTGATAATGAAGTACTTGCAACATTAAAGAATTGCTTCCAGCAAGGTGGAGTCGTTGGCAAGATTCAATTTGGTTCAGGCTGGTGGTTTAATGATCAAAAAGATGGTATGGAACGTCAATTAAAAGCGTATATGAATGCTGGCTTACTTTCTAAATTTGTTGGTATGTTAACCGATTCTCGTTCATTCTTATCTTATACACGTCATGAATACTTTAGAAGAACTCTTTGTAACTTACTTGGTCATTTAATTGAAAATGGAGAATATCCATGTGATTTAGATTTTGTTGGTCAAGTAGTTGAGGATATTTGCTTTAATAACGCTAAAAACACTTTTAAAACATTAAAGTAAAAAAACATTTCAATAAAAAGCTATAAGGGAGGGAGAAATCCCTCTTTTTTACTAGAAGCAATTTTCTATGAAAAGATAAATTTTTACCCTTTGAAAAATTTTTTTAATTTTTTTTGACAATTTTTTTTACGAATTCTCTATTTAATATATAGAGGGTGTTATGACATAACATTTGTTTTTGATTCGCTATCTAGCGAAAGAAAGGAGTATGAATGAAACAAGAAACATGTGTTAAAAGATCACTTAAAATTGTCAAAAGCAATAAATTAGCAAAGGAGGTGAAATGATGAATGGAAATATTGCTACTGCAACTATAGAGTCTGAATTGAATATTTTTGAAGTGATTAATTATTTAAAAAGCAAAAATATTAAATTTGAGCTTTGTAATGAGCAAGAAGCAGAATATTTTTTGAAGACGAGTAAAGATTATGATACGGTTGTTTCTTATCGTCACAATTTTGTACTTTATCCAAATGGAGAATTTAAAGGAAAATTCATGGATGTAGATTTTGCCTATTTAAAGGATTTATCCCTTGTCGATTCTTTAGTTAGGGAATTGCTTCAAAAAATGACAAACGAAATCGAAGAGAATCTTAAATTAAGAATAAAAAATCTCGTGTCAAAAATTCCGGGTGAAGATGGATTAAACATCGTAAATTTATTCTTAGATCAAGATTATTACGATTCTAGGTTTCCTAAAAGAATTCATAATTCCATCATGTCTAAGAAAAATGATGTATATTATGAAGATATATTTTTGAAATATAACCTAGATAGTGGAAGAAAAATCACAAATTTTCCTTTGGGTAAATTTTTAAAGATTCTATCTTTTGGAGAACTGATTAACTTTTTTGATTTTCTTACCACTTATTATCATCTAGAAGATCATAAATATATTCCAATCTTGATGGATGTCCATAAGCTTAGAAATGCTTTAGCACATAGTGTTTGTATCTTATCTATTCTTCATAAGAAAGATGTGAAAAGGACACCAAATTTTTTAATTAATACTTTTTTAATTGAATGTGGTGTTTCTAAAGAAACAAGACAACATAAGCTAGCAAATTCGGCGATAAGACAAATCACTAGCACTTTATATTTATTTAATATTTTAGTTAAAAATAAAGGTGTAAAGCGCTGCGTCAATAATCGCATCAACTATTTATTTTACAAAAGGATTCCCCTTCATAAGGAATATTATGTAAATAATCTCTTACTAAAATCCATCTATGAATATTTTGATCATATCATCTCTAATTATTATTCTAATGATGAAGAAGATTTATTTAATTAGAATATAATGCTTTATGAAAAGCATTTGGTTAAATAAAATCTTTATTAATTTATCTTAATAATTTACCCCTATCTCAGTTTGAATAATTTTTTCATTTTGATTCATACTGAGATAGGGGTATTTATGTCAAAAAATGCAATGTCTATATTAATTATCGTGCTTAGTGTCGCTGGACTTTTCTTGTTCTTGTTCTTATTGATTTTACTCATTCGCTTCATGAAAAGAAGTCGATTAGTCATTGAAGAACAAATCGACACAGATATTTATCAAAATAAAATTCATTATTTGATTTCCATAAGAAACTCTAAAGGTAAAGAAACGTATATTAAAAACTATGGTTTAGTCGTTTATCCTTATCATATTCCCTTAGCGCATCCTTCATATACAGAAGAGGGAAGTATTGAAATTGCTCCACATGCAGAACTTGTCATCGATTTATCTTCCTATATTTCATCAAGATTTTTAAAAGAAAAGAAAGGAAAAATCTATTTCTATTATGAAGATGCCTTTTCCATGAATCACATGAAGAAAGCAAAGCTATGGAAAAAATATTTAGAGTTACAAAATAAAAACTAGGGCGACCTAGTTTTTTACATATCTAATTTAGAAAGATCATCGATATCTTGAGCGTCAGTATCCTCTAAAGGAGTTCCTTTTTCTTTTAAGCTTTCTTCATATTTCTTTTTACCCATTAGAGGAGCATTTTTAAGCTGTTCTTTTCTTTTTTTCTTTTTAATTTTCTTTAACATTTTCTTTTCATAATAGGCTTTTTCACTATCATGATATTCTTTAAATTCATCCATTTTTACATAGATTAATAGTTGAGCATCATTATCTTCTATATAACATTTTTTGTAACGTTTAATATAAAAGATAGCGACAAAATCACCGACGGATGTCGCTGCATCTTGCATCAAAAGAATATAAGGTAACCAAAACCAATTAGGAGCAAATATTTTTACTAAAATCACACTAGGAATTAATAAAGTGGTTAATGAAATAAAAGGCATTAAAGCAAAAAGTATATATTGTTTCTTACTTAAAAGTTCTTCTTCAATGGTGCAATAAGGAAATAATCCCGCGGGTTTCATTTTAGCATGAATTTTCATAATTCTTGCCATTAAAAAATGAATAAGTTCATGCAAAAAAGCGTATAAAATAAAGCCAACAATTAAGGATAAATATTGTACAAATAATAAATATCCTTGAGAAAATGGGAATAAAAGATTCATATTATCAATAAAAAAGCCAATGACAAATAAGGTAAAAAAGATAAAACCTCCACCTGCTTTACAAAAGACATTAACTCGAGTGTCTTTCAATAAATCGATGGTTTTATATAATCCATATTGAGAATCTAAATCTTCTTTTTTCATTGTTACTCCTTTAATGATGATAAGTATTCTAGTACTTTTTCCTTATGATAGTTTTCTTGTTCTTCTGCACTTAATTTTTGTCCAACAAGTTCATTAAAGAAAGATGTTTCAATTGTTCCATCATTAACGACATCATTATGATAAACAATCATATCTTTTTTTAAACCATTTTCATAAGTGACTAGACTTGGTACTTTCCCTCCTCGATAGTTAGCAAATTGATATTGATAGGGGAATCCTTCTTCATTATCCCATAATGTTTCTTTATTGTCACTATTTCTAAAGTAATCTACTTCATACATATATAATAAAGTATTATGATCTAGATAATAATCTCTTAAAATTCCTTTCAAAGAACGACAATCTCCACATTGTTTCCAAGAATAGTAAATTGTGTTATTTCCTTGAATTTTTTGATCTAATTTTGTTGTAGTTTCTTCGTTAAATTTAAAAAAATCATATCCTTTAAAAGTATAAGGAACAATATCATTAATAATATTCATGCCATATGGGGTCATATAATCATTCATCAACGAGGTTATTCCTTTTACTGTAAGCAAACTTTCTTCATAATAACGTTCATAAGTTAATTTTCCACCATGATAAAAATAAAAAGCAGGAATTTTATTGATTTCATCCATTTGATTTGTCGGATATAAAGGAAAAGTGTCA
Organism: uncultured Bacilli bacterium; assembly: GCA_947626895.1. Classification (GTDB taxonomy): domain Bacteria; phylum Bacillota_I; class Bacilli_A; order RFN20; family CAG-449; genus CANRPC01. The sequence continues at coordinate 19,556 of CANQTY010000001.1, read as the reverse complement.
CTTAATGTAACATCAAGTTTTTTATAATCCGTATCCCCAATAGCGTATATTAAACGATGAGTTTCACTAATATAAGTTTTTAAAGTTGAAAAAACACTATCGCCATGGCCTCCGCAACCACAATCGGAAAAGACAAATAAAATAAAATCTTCTTGATTACTAGCTAAAGTCTTTACTTCATTTTGATTAACATAAATTAGAGAAGTTAAATCTTCATGGAAATAAGAAATAATTTTATGATTATTTTCTTTTTCACAGCTGACTCCTAAGAATAAAAATGGAATTAATAAAGCAACAAACTTCTTCATCATAGACTCCTTTTAAGATTAAAGTAAGTATAATTTTTATCTTATACAAAATCAAGAAATTTGATGACAAGAGCAAAAAAATGAAAAATGAGATTCTGGTGCAACAAAATGACACCAAAATGGGACGAAAATGAGACAAAAAGTAACATTTTTACGCTTTTTTAAAAAACTCTTTACCTTTTACAAAAAATATGTTTTTTTGATTTCATGGAGGTATTTGTCTATGACGAATAAAGATAGAGAAAATAAAATTAGGGCTTATGTGGTCCGCTACAAAAGGTGCTTAGCTATTTGTATGAATGATCCTTATTGTAATAATGGAGAGCAACCATTGCTTTTTGATCCTAAGTATGAAAACAGGCATTTATATCTGAAATCGCAGCAAAGTAACAATGAAAACGCTAAATATTTAGCTAGAGTTAATTTTAGTCTATCATGTTTAGAAAGAAGAAAAGCAATGTTACTATGGAAAGAATTTTTCTTCCAGGTTGAAAAGTTTTGGTGGATGCGTTATTACACGCGTTCGACATTCTATCGTCTTAGGAAAAAAGCCATCGAGGAATTTCTATGTTTAATGGAATAATGGTAAGCTTATGCATATTGTCCTTATTATCTATTCCATCTTCTGATTATATTGTTGAAGCTAGTGAAATCAAAGACTCCTCTTTGTTACTAAATGTAACATCTAATGTTGGTAAAATAATTGGTTATGAATTAAACCAAGAATCATTAGATACAGATTCTTCTATTTTAAAGATTCCTTTAGAGGATTTAACAAATGATTTTTATATAACCATTAAATCAGAGCTAGCTTATACGAAAGTAAAGATTACCAATACAAGGAATAGAACTCATCTTTATGATATTGAGGATGAATACGATTTAGGATATTATGTTTCTTCTTTAATGAGTAATTGTTATTGTGTGAATCGTTGCTTAGATCATGTTGAATTTATTTTTCCAAATATCGAGGAATATTTATCTTTACTTAAGTTCCCACGTGATTTATTTGGAACAATTCTTTATCAAGGGAAAGATATAGTCTATTGTGATTTAAAAATTTATACGTCAAAACTTATTTTTCCTCATTTACCCTATGAAGAAGGATACTTATTTCATTTAGATAGTTATCAAAATGAGAACATTTATACTTTTTCTTTAGAAACGGGATATTCTTATTCATTAAATGGGGAACTAATTTATGATGGAAAAGGAGATGAAAAGGATATATTTCTTCCAAGAAAATATTTCCAAGGTGAACTTAATTATGAAGTGAATATTGGAATAGGAAAAAATATATTTCATTTTCCTAAGACCATTAAAATCAATGAAGATTTTTCCTCTTCTTATCAAATTGAAATCAGTGAAAAGGAAATAGAAACATATGAAAAAATATTATCTATTTAGCATTTGTTTTATGCTATTTTGTTCGGCATTTTCTGAAGTAACAACTTCATATATAGATAAAGAGTTTTTAAAAAAGGAAATTTCGGAAGTTTTCGAATATTCATTAAATCAAAGCGTCTTTAAAGAAGAGGACTACAATTTTGTTCAAGATGTCTTTGAAAATAATCTTACATACTACTTACATGAAATCAAAAATCTATATGCTTTGGATTCATTAAAAGTGAATATTCATTATGAACAAATAAAGGAGGAATTATGCCAAGAAGTTTTCATTTCCGTTTCTTACACCAGAAGAAACCTAAACGAAAGAATCCACCTGAGGGGTACTTTACATACATTATAGAGATAATTATAAAGGGAATTTTACTTTTCTTTTTTATAGAGACTCTTTCAAAATCAATGATTATTTCTTTGATTTTAACAATTTTATATCTATTGATGGAAAGCTTATTATTTTATTTTTATTGTCTTCCTAAGATTAAAGATATTCAAAAACAAATTAGATTAAAATTATTAGCTCATCAAATGCTTTTTTATTGGAAAAGTGAAACATTACGTGATGCCTTTATTGCTGCAGAACCAAAGGCAAAAGCTGACACTCTTGAAGAAGTAATGGCAAGATTAAGAACGCTTTATCCATTTGATTCATTTGAAATCTTATTATTTGCTTTACAAAATGCGAAAAGTTTTAATGCATTAAAAAAAGTTGTGGATTATTTATTTCCGATAGAAAGTGAAGAAACGTATGAAAAAAATTTGCAATTCATCCATCTAATTTATATTGTGCAATATGCCTTTTTATTACTAATGGCACAAAATTCTTATGTTTTAGAAATATTTCAATCGTTTATTGGCGTTCTATATTTCAGTTTTGCTTTAACTAGTGGTTTTCTTGTTATTTTATATCTAACAAAGAAAAAAGAAGATAAGAAAATGAATCAATTCTTTTTATATTTCACCTGCTACGGACAGGTTTTAAAACCTTATGAAGCATTTGAAAATGCGTGTAAATTACTAAAAAACTTTGGTGAAACAATGTTAGAAAGAAAGTTACTTTTTATTGAAGGATCAGGAAAAGCTCTTCAAGAAGCATTTTCATCTTATGATGAAGAAGACAAAGAAAAAATATTAATGATTTCAAGTGCTTTAAAAGACACAAGAATAACTTATGAATATCAACCAATCCTTAGAAAGGAAGAATCTATTTCATTTTACCCTTTTATACTTTGTGTCGCTTTCTTCTTATTTTATCTATATGGGGTGTATTTTTTATGAAACGGATTCTTCTTTTCATCGTATTTATAACGTATTTTTTATTTCTTCATGATGTGCAAAATGAAGATATGACTTTGAAGTCTTTTTATCGTTTTGAGGATGAAATTCGTGAATCCTATGATAAGAGTAATGAATTTTCATCTTTTTTAAAGCAGGAATTATTAAAAGAAAAAATCTCTTATGATTTAAAAGAAGGAGAAAATCATTTGATATGTACTTTAAAAAAAGATATTAGACGATTTGTTTTTCTTTCAACAAAAGAAATTTCCTATACGTTTTTTATCTTTTTACCTACTTACGTAGAATCATATTAAGATATGTATCGACTTTTTGATATAATTCATCTAATGAACCATCATTTACGATAATATCATTACATTTTGCTAAATTCTTATTAAATTTTAAAGATGAATTAAGGGCTAAATCCCTTGAAATATTTTTAGATTTACGTTTTTTTAAATGGGTGATTTGTAAATCTAAGGGAATATCAATTCCTAGGATTTCATCCGCTAAATCATCCCATTTAGCTTCGAATAATAAAGGTATTTCAATAAATATCACTTTTTCATAGATATTATTCTTAATAAAGGAAATCAGTCTTTTTTTCACTAATGGATGAATATAATTTTCTAATTCAATTTTTTTATTTTCATCATTAACAATAAGTTTTTTGATAACGTTTTTGTTAATTGTGCCAAATCGTGTTAGACAAGCTTCACCAAAAAGATGGATACAAAATGCTTTTAAATGAAAATCTTTTTTATATAAGTCATTCACTTCCTTATCCGCGGAAAAGGTTTTATAGCCTAGTGATGATAAATAATTTAAGACGGTTGATTTACCTGATGCTATTTTTCCATAAATAGCAACAACTTTTGCTACATTTTGGCACGTCGGACAATAAGTAACACTTCTTCCGTGTAACATGTGGCATCTCATTAAAGTATTACAATGAATGCATGGTTTATTTTCTTTTCCATAAGCTTTTAATTCTTCTTGGAATAGTCCATCGATTCCTTCAGAAGGATGATAACTTCTAATGGTTGAACCACCTAAATCAATGGCTTTTAATAAGATTTTTTTGGCATTTTCTAGAATAACATCTACTTCATTTAAAGTTAAAGTATCACACATTTTAAAAGGGGATATTTTACTTTCAAAGAGAATTTCATCAGCATAAATATTTCCTATTCCTGCGATGATATTTTGACATAATAACATTGATTTGATTTCTAAATGATGACTCTTAAAATCGTTATATAGTTCTTCTTTAGTTAACTGAAATGGTTCTTTTCCTAAAGAGGATATAGAAGGAATATTATTTTCTTCATCAATTAAATAAACATCCATCGTACCAAATCGTCTAGAGTCATCATAATATAGATATGTACCATCATCAAAACAGAAGATAATGCGGGTATGGGGTGCATTTTCAACTCTTTTTTCGTGATAATAATATTTTCCTTCCATCCGTAGATGTGAAATCAAAAGATAGTGATCTAAACGAAAAATTAAATATTTTCCCTTGCGGTCAACGACATGTATTTTTTCACCTTTTAAAACGTTTAAAGGATATTTAGAATTTTTTGCCATATGATCATCGTAAATTAAAACATCCTGTATTCTTTTATTTTGTACACAAGTATTTAAAATTCTTCTTACGGTTTCAACTTCTGGTAATTCAGGCATAAATTCACCTACTTGGCATCATACCATGTTTTAGCACTAGATCCATTTGCGTTTAATGGACAAGCAAAAAGATAAGCATTTTCCATGGTTTCTTTTACTAATTGAAAGATTTGTTCTTTTTCATCTTGGTAAACTTTTAAGATTAATTCATCGTGAATTTGTAAAACAATTTTACTTTTATAATGCTTATCTTTTAATAAATTATAGATTTTTACCATAGCAATTTTAATTAAATCAGCAGCGGTACCTTGTATTGGAGCATTCATCGCTGCACGTTTACCGAATTCTCGTGTTTGATAATTATCTGATTGTAGTTCAGGTATATATCTTCTGCGATGGAAAAGTGTTTCAACATAACCATTATTTTTAGCAAAATTGATTACCCCATCAAAATAGTTTTTGATTTCAGGATAATGTTCATAAAAACGTGTGATAATTCGTTTGGATTCTGGAACTGAAATTTCTAATTGTTCTGATAGTCCCCAATCGGAAATACCATAAACGATACCAAAATTAATCGTTTTTGCTTTTCTTCTTAAATCAGTTGGTACTTTTTCATTATCAGGGATAGAAAAGATTTTTCTTGCGGTTTGTTCATGAATATCTTCATTATTCTTAAAGGCTTCAATTAAAGGAGTACAATTACTTAAGGATGCTAAAATTCTTAGTTCGATTTGTGAATAATCTAAAGAGAGAAGTTCGATATCTTCTTCTTTATAAAAGAAAGCTTTTCTAATTTCTTTTCCTTCTTCACTTCTCACTGAAATATTTTGTAAATTAGGTTCGGATGAAGATAATCTTCCAGTGGTGGTTAAGGCTTGATTAAAGGAAGCATGAATTTTTTGATCTTCAAGAATATATTCGCTTAATCCTGAAGAATAAGTTGAAACTAATTTCGAGTATTTGCGGTGCTCTATAATCAAATTTACGATAGGATGTAAATCTTTTAATGATTGTAATACCTCAATAGAAGTCGATGATTTTTTATTATTGGGTAAATTTAATTTGTTAAATAATAAGTCTGCGATTTGTTTTGGGGAAGAAATATTTAAGGTTTTATCTCCAGCAAGCTCCATAATTTCTTCACTAATTTGATCTAATTTTTCTTGATAACGTGCATTGATTGAAGAAAGAGTTGAAGCATCTAATGGGAATCCCTCATTTTCCATGTCTGCAAGAACAAAAGATAAGGGAAGTTCCACGTCATTATATAAGGATAAGCATGAGATATCTTGTAATTTATCTAAACATTCTATTTTAATTTTTTCTAAATAGCTAGCCATAAAGAAGAATTTTGGATCAGGTTCAAATAAATTGATTTCTCCAGATGATAAAATGTTATAACCAAAATAAGCATAAATGCTAATCGGATCTTGTTTAATGGATGATTTAAGAAGGTATGAAGCAAGTAATAAATCAAAACGTACTCCTTTAAGTTCGATATGATCTTTTTTAAGAGCTAAGGCAAGAGATTTAGCATCAAAGGTATCTTTTTTTCTATTGTCATCTTCTAGATAACTGATTAAATCTGCATCTTTAGCATTGTAGGGTAAATAATAACATTTTGTTTCTTTAGCAAAGATAAATCCTCTTAAAAGAATATTACGATAATTACTTCCTTCAATATCTGCGATTAATACATCAAAAGTTGATGGTAGTTCATTAAAGGAATTAATATAGATTTTTTCTAATTCAATTTCATCATCTTTCTTTTTTTCTTTTTTAATACGCTTATCAGTGACTTTCAATTTTTTCAATAAAGAAGAGAATTCATATTTTGTATAAAATGAAGATAATTCATCAAAATCATATCCCATGTATTCTAATTCTTCGATTTCAAAAGGAATAGGAACATCTAGTTCAATTGTTGCAATTTGTTTGCAAAGTAATCCTTCTTCTTTTCCCTTACGAATTTTTTCAGCAAGTTTAGAAGAATCATCTTTTAAAGCTTCAATAATATTTTCTAGAGTTCCATATTGAGTTAATAATTTAACCGCGGTTTTATCACCAATTCCATCGATTCCTTTTAAATTATCACTAGAATCACCAACTAAGCCCTTATAATCGGGAATTTGCTGTGGTGTTAATCCCATCTTCTCTTTTAAAGTTGTTTCATTCATAATCTCTGGATCCTGAAGCCCTTTTTTGATTAAATGAACTTCAATATGATCATCGATTAGTTGAAGGAAATCTTTATCCGAAGTGACGATTTCTACTTGATATCCCTTCGCGGCAGCTTTTTTTGCTACCGTACCTGCAATATCATCCCCTTCATGACCAACAAGTTCAAAATAAGGAATATTCATGGCTTTTAATAATTCTCGAGCAATGGGAAGTTGTATTTTTAATGATTCTTCAATGGGTTTTCTTTGAGCTTTATAGGTAGCTAATGCATCATGACGAAATGTTTTTTCACCTGTATCAAAAGAAACAAAGAAACAATCCTTATCTTTTAAAGTAGATACTAATTTAGACATCATATTGGAAAATGCGTAGATGGCATTTGTAGGAATTCCATCTTTTGTTTGCATAATGGTTCCAGCACTTTGATAAAAAGTTGCATAATACGCTCTAAAAAGTAATGAGTTTCCATCGACAACAATGATTCTATTCATCTTTTACCTCCATTTTAATGATTTCACTAGCGATAAAGGATGTTCCTTTATCATCTTGTTTTAATGTTCCAGAAATTAATATTACATCCCCTTTTACAATATAGGGTATCGTTTTATATATTTTAGGGAAAATTACAACCTTTACTTGATCTTTTTCATCATACACTTGCAATATTTCCATATCTTCCTTATTTCTTGTTTTAATAATTCTTACAGAAGAAATCACCGCAGGTATCGTCATTAATTGATCTTTATTTTTATAGGCATAAGCAATATTATGAATTTCTAAATGCGCAAAATATTTTTCATATTCGGAAAATAAAGAACCTGATAAAAGGATACCTAGCGTTTCAAATTCCAATTGATATTTAAGTTTATTATCTTCTTTTAAAGAAATGATTTTAGGTTCCATTAATTTTCTTTCTTCAGGAGTTAAATCCTTAATTCCTTCAATATTATTTGCAAATAACATATACGTTTTAACGGCTTTTCTTAAAGTTTGACGATTGAGTTTAAAAATATCTAAGGCTCCTGCATTTACTAAAGCAAGATAATTTTGTTCACTAAATCCCATTTCTTTACTTCTTAAAAATAAATCACTTAAGGATGTAAAGGAACCATTTTTTCTTTCTTCAAGTAAGGCTTTTTCTAAATTGGATGAAAATCCCTTAATGGCACTTAAAGGAATACGAATTCCTTTTTCTTCGACTTTAAAATTTTGTTCACTTAAATTGATATCTGGGGGTAATATTTCAAGAGAAAAATATCTTAATTCATTGGTGTATTGACTATAATTTGGACTGCTTTTTTGCATATCTAATAATGCACTAAAAAATTCTTTTGGAAAATGACTTTTTAAATATGCCATACGATAGGAAAATAGGGCATATGAAACACTATGAGATTTATTAAAACCATAATTTGCAAATTCTAATATATAGTCATAAATTTTATTAGCGTTTTTTTCATTTAGGCCATTTGCTTTGGCACCATCTATAAAATCTTTTTTTAAAGAGACAAGTAAATCTAGGCTCTTTTTAGAAATGGCTCTTCTTAAAATATCGGCTTTTCCAAGAGAAAAAGAAGCGACATCTTGAACAATACGCATGATTTGTTCTTGATAGACAATAATGCCATAGGTTTCTTTTAAAATTGGTTCTAATCGAGAATCAATATAAGGAATTTTTTCAAGATGTTTTTTTCTTTTGGCATAATGGGAGATATGCTCCATTGGTCCTGGACGATATAAGGCATTGATGGCAATGATATCATTAAAGGAATCCACGCCTATTTCTTTTAGACTATCGGTGATTCCATCCCCTTCAAGTTGGAAGATTCCTTTAGTTAAACCATTATTTAAAATTTCTAAAGTTTTTTTATCATCTAAAGGAATATTTTCTAGTTTTAAATCTTTTTGATTTATTCGATTTAAAACATTTTCAATAATTGTTAAATTTCTTATTCCTAATATATCCATCTTTAAAAAGCCAAGTTCTTCTAGATAATTTCCTTCATATGGAGCAGGTGAATTCTTTCCGAACATTGGTAAAACATCTTTTAAAGGTTTATTATTGATAATAATTCCTGAAGCATGAAGCCCTTTTTGACGAGGTAATCCCTCAATACGTCTAGCAAGAGAGGCAATTAATTTATAATGTTCATCTTGAACAAGTTCTTTAAAAGATGGAGAAAATTTATATGCATCTAAAAAGGTTTTTTGTTGGGAATCAATGCTATTTGATAATAATTTTATATCACTTGGATTAAAAGAAAATACTCTTCCTATATCTTGGATAGCTTGTTTTGGCCCAAAGGTTTGGAAGGCAATAATTTTAGATACCTTATCTTCACCATAATGCGAGGATATATATGCTATGATATCTTCACGGTGATAATCGATAAAGTCTACATCAATATCAGGCATAGAAATTCGTTCAGGATTTAAAAATCTTTCAAAAAGTAAATCATATTTAAGAGGATCAGCCTCTGTAATTGATAAAGCATAACTTACAAGTGATCCAGAAGCAGAACCCCTTCCAGGACCTACTAAAATACCATGATTTTTTGCATAATTTACATAATCTGAAACGATTAAAAAGTAATCTAAATATCCCATTTTAGAGATGACATCCAATTCATAATTTAAACGTTTTTCATATAGCTCATTCCATTTATTGTTTTTACTTAAAAATGTTTTAGCTAATTCATAAATCTTTTCTTTTTTATCATCGATATTTTGTATTTTATAAAGTTCACCACGCTTTTTTTGAAGTGTAAAAGAAGAAAAATCATGTTCTATAAAAAATAAAAAATCTTTTTCACGATAGATTTTTCTACATGAAGTTTCACTTAAAAGAAAATATGGGGTAGACTTTTCTTCATAATCAGATAGTTTTGTATCGTTTTTGATGGCTTCTAAAATATCTAAAGTTAAACCATCTTCTTTTTTTAAACATAAGGTTTTAGAAAAGGCGACTGTTTTAAAATCATATTGATCACATAAAGCATAGATTTCATTTAATTTTTCAATATCTTCTTTTGTATAACACTCTGTACCGATGTAAAAGGAAGAAAAAAAGCTTTTTAGTTCCATAAGCATTCGCATACGTTCTTTTTCATCTTCTTCATTAAAAAAGAAGTTACTTGTGAGCATAGGTACTATACAAATTAAACCTTTTACATTTGAAAAATCACCAAGATATATATCTTCATCAATTAAAGAAGTGATATGACATAAAGAAAGATAACCTTCTTCACTTTCGATATATAAATGAATATTTCTTAATTGATTATGAAAATAAAAAGAAATACGAATGCCAAAGATAGGAATGATGTTTTCCTTTTTTGAAAATGTTTCAAATTCTTTATAAGCATAAGGGTTAATATCCGATATTCCTAGATGCGTAAATCCTAATTCTTTTCCTTTTTTTACATAGGAGGGAATTTTTAAAGCACTTGATAAAAAGGTATATCCAGTTTGAACATTTAATGGAAAATATGCCATAAATTCACCTCGCTTTTATTATAAATCAAATTAAGAGTCTTGAGTAGAAGAAAAAAGTTGTTCTTTAATTTAATGATTTTTCTCATTTAGTAGCAAAATTTTAAAAGATTGGTAATTTTTTAGGATAAAAGAGGTAAACTTGTGCACAAAGTAGAAAAAAATGTGAAAATATGTTGATTTCATGTTTACCCTTCTTTATAATAACGATTGTTTGGCAAACAGTGCTGAAAAGAGGTGAATTTGATGCCGAAAACAGTCGTCCGAGAGAACGAAACTTTAGATGAAGCACTTCGTAGATTTAAAAGACAAGTTAATAAAGCTGGGACAATTGCAGAAGCGCGTAAACATGAATATTATTTAAAGACAAGTTTAAAGCGCAAACAAAAGTCTGAAAATGCTCGTAAAAAATCTTACTAAGCAATCAAGGAGAATCGAAAATCGATTCTTTTTTTTTATGAACTAATAAAGCAAATCTCCCTTGAAAAAATGTAAAAACTTATGAAAAGTCGTTTGAAAAAATGTAAAATTTCCAAAAAAGTCGCTTGAAAAAATGTAAATTTATTTGCAATACCAAGCATGAAAGTGAATAAAATTCAATGTTAAAATGAAAAATAGAAGTTCAATTGGAAGAATAGATAAAATCTTAACAATTCCAACATATTTAACCTTTTTATTAAACCAATAAGATAATTATTTCCACCCTTTTGCATATAGTAAAATGGTGATTTAATTCATGAAATATTATTTTGTTGGCATCAAAGGAAGTGGCATGTCTTCACTTGCTAAAATTCTTTTTTCTTTAAATGAAGATGTAAGGGGATGTGATTATAGCGAATCCTTTTACACAGAAGAAGGATTAGAAGGAATAATAATTGACCCCATCAGTCAAGTTTTATATTCTTCAAGTTATTTATATATCATTGGAAATGCATTTTTAAATCATGAAATTTGTAAAGTAATAAAAGATAAATATCCATATTTAACGTATCCTGATTTTATAGCTCAATATTTTAAAAACTATTTTTTTATAGCTATTTCTGGAAGTCATGGGAAAACTCAAACGACAAAACTATTCTGTCATCTTTTAGATAATAATATTGGATTAATTGGAGATGGAAGCATAAATTTTTGTGAAAATCATCCTTATTTTGTGATGGAAGCGTGTGAGTATCAAAATACGTTTTTGCATTATAAACCAAATATTTCTTTAATTTTAAATGTAGATTATGATCATGTAGATTATTTTAAAGAGGAAAAGGATTATCAAAACGCTTTTGAAAGATTTATTAAACAAAGCAAGATTGCTTTAGTAAATAAAGATGATTCCCCAATTGATTTAGGCCATGCATTTACTTATTCTAAAGAAGATTTTATTTATAAAGATGGAGTAATTACAATTAATAATAATTCATTTTCTTTGCCATTTAAGGGAGAAAAATTTGCAGAAAACTTCATGGGAATATACTTAATTTTAAAACATTTAAATGTTAGCGATGAAACAATCAAAAATCGTTTAAAAACTTATAAAGGCGCTAAAAGAAGATTTGAAAAAGTAAATATCAATCAACAAATAGTCATATTAGATTATGCTCATCATCCAAGTGAAATAAAAACAATGTTTGAATCCATTAAAGAAACTTATCCTAACAAAAGAATCATAGCTATTTTTGAACCTCATACAATTTCTAGATTAGAAAAGTTTATCGAAGATTATAAAAATGTTTTAAGTTTATTTGATGAAACTTATTTATATCCTTTGTTTACAAGTGTAAGAGAAAAGTTAGATATACAATTAGTTGATAAATTATATAAATATCTTGGATTTTTTGCCTGGAATGAGAAGTGCAAATCTATACTTAAAAATGAAGATGCTATTATTCTATTTCTCGGTGCTGGTCAAATAGATCAAGAATTTAATAGATATATACAATAGACTATTATAATTTATTGTATTCTTCTTCATTAACAGGTTCTAACCAAATGTTTTCTTGATTTTCTCCTGGAACTTCTATGGCAAGATGACTAAACCACGAATCTTTATAAGCACCATGCCAATGTTTTACATTACTTGGGATATTTACGATATCTCCAGGAAGCATAGTAATTGCATCTTTACCTTCTTCTTGATAATACCCTTTTCCACCTATGCAGATTAATATTTGTCCTCCACCTTTACTCGCTTTATGGATGTGCCAATTATTTCTACATCTTGGTTCAAAAGTAACGTTAAAAATTCCTACTTGTTTTGTAGATATGGGGTAAAGATAGCTTTGACCTATAAAATAATTTTTAAAGGCATCGTTTTTTTCACCAATAGGGAAAAGAATCGTATTTTGATATTGATCTTTTGAAGTTAATTCCTCTACTTTTTCATTCCATATAGTTTTTGCTAAACGGAAGACCGCCCAGGCAGAAGGCCATCCAATATAAAAAGCACAATGGGTGATAATTGCAGCAATTTCTTTTTGACTAACCCCATGATTTTTTGCATTTTGTAAATGATAAGTTAAAGAACTATCAGTGATTCCTGATGACATTAATGCGACAACAGTAACAATACATCTTGTTTTTAAATCGATATCTTCATTATTCCAGTTTTCACCGAATAGAATATCGTCATTAAAGTGAGCAAAATCTTTTGCAAATTCATTTAATTCTTTTCTTCCTGCATCTTGAGTAATTTTCTTTTTCATTGTTCGTCTCCTTTTGATATGATTTTTAATTTTTCTTTTAAATCTTTTAATATATTTAAGATTTTTTCAGGCTCTTGAATTGTAAGATAAGCCTTTTTTTCGCGACTATATAAATCTTTAAGTAAAGTGTCTGCGATTTCTTTTCCTTTTTTTGTAAGAGAAATATTTAATTCTCTTCTTTTTCCTTTAATTTTTTGTAAGGAAATTAATTGCTGCCTTTCTAATTCCTTAATAATCGTATTCGCGGTACTTCTAGGAATTGACCATTCCTCACAAATTTCTTTTTGACTATGGGATTGATTGTCATTTAAAGAATAAAGAATCCAAAGAATATTTGGCGATGTGATATGAAAGTTTCTTCCATATTCTTCGTAGATTCCGTCAATTTGGTAAATACATTTACCTAATTCATGAAAGAATTCTTTTTCGTTCATAAAGCCTCTTTATATTTCGATTTCGTATTTTAATATAATTCGAACTCGAATTATTGTCAATGAAAATTTATGAAATTAAATTGAACTTATAATGCAAAGGAAATGGGATTTATGTATAATAAGCCTATGGAAAATAAGTTAACGTTATCAATTCATGGTTTAGTCGATTTTATTTTAAGAAAAGGGGATATTGATACTCGGGTTTTTAATAATTCATCAATGGCTGAAGGTTCAAGAATTCATCTTCGTTATCAAAAAATTCAAGATGGAGATTATTTAAGTGAATATCCTTTAAAAGAAACGATTCAATTTGAGGGATTTTTAATCACTTTAGAGGGCAGAGCAGATGGCATTATTAAAGGTGGGAAGCGTCCTATTATTGATGAAATTAAATCGACAGTTGTCCCCTTAGAGGAATTTTATGAATCACAAGGAGAATGGCATTTAGGTCAAGCGATATGCTATGGTTATTTATATGCTCTTGAACAAGAATATGATGAAATTGAAATCCGTTTAACTTATATCTCACAACAAGATGATTCTAAGATGATTAAAACCTTTTACTTTTCTTATGCTGATTTAGAAAAAAAAGTGGAAAGTTATTTACATGAATATTTAATCTTTTACCGCAAGTGTTTAGAACATCAAAGATTAAGAGATGAGTCGATTAAAACACTAGAATTTCCTTATCCATCTTTTAGAAAAGGACAAAGAGAATTATCAAAATATGTTTATAGTGTTTGTAAAGATGGAGGTACTTTCTTTTTTGAGGCTCCAACGGGAACAGGAAAAACCATATCGACACTTTATCCCGCGATTAAGACTTTTCCTGATGGAAAAAATGAAAAAATCTTTTATTTATCGGCAAAAAATCAAACAAAAGGTGTCGCATTAGAGGCCATCCGACAAATGATTTTAAAAGGTTTACATATTAAAGCCATTTTACTATCTAGTAAAGAGGCGATGTGTCAATGTGAAGCTAAAATGTGTAATCCTGATGCCTGCCCTTTTGCTAAAGATTACTATACAAAATTAAGAAGTGCAATTGATGAACTCATGGATCTAGAAATCTATTCTAGTGAAGAGATGAAAGAATTTGCTCTTAGAAAAATGATGTGTCCATTTGAATTACAATTAGATTATTCTTTAATCTGTGATGTTGTGATTTGTGATTATAATTATCTATTCGATCCATTAGTCTATTTAAAACGTTTTTTTGATGAAAGTGATGTTCCTTATTTTGCTTTAATTGATGAAGTTCATAATCTTGCAGAACGTTCTTTAGATATGTATACCGCGGAATTAAAAAAAGGAGATTTTGCGCTTTTGCAAAAACTCTTTAAAGTATATAAACACCCGAAATTTAAGCGATTATTAAAAAAGATTTTACAATATTTTGATAGCTTTGATACCGAAGAAGAATATCATCTTTTTGAGGATTCAATAAGTGAAGATTTTATCGTACTTCTCCAAGATTATTTTAAAGTATCTCAAGATATTTTAAAAAATTTTGAAGAATATGTAAGTGATCCATTTATCACTTGTTTTAGAGCGGTAAATCGCTTCTTAAAAATCTTTGAATTTAATGGAGAAAACTATAAAACATATTATTTAAATAAGGAAGAAAATTTAATTTTAAGATGTCTTGATGCCTCTTCTTTTCTTAAAGAAACAATAGAAAATATTCGTGGGGGAATCTTCTTTTCTGCGACATTAACACCAATGGAATATTATGTTTCTCGCCTAGGAGGGGATTTATCTTGTCCAACAATGAAATTACCTTCACCATTTCCTAAAGATAATCTTCTTTTATTAGTTCGAGGAGATATATCTACACGTTATAATGATCGAAAAAGATCTTATCGTCATATTGTTGAATCAATTTTAGCTCTAACAAATGAAAAAATTGGTAATTATTTTGTCTTTTTCCCTTCTTATCAATATATGGAAGATGTGTTAAATATTTTTCCACAAGTCCATCAAGAAATTATCGTACAAATGCGAGAAATGGATTTAATTTCTAAAGATTTATTTTTATCTAAATTAAAAGAAAATCCGACAAAAACAACAATTGCCTTTGCTGTTTTAGGAGGCTCATTTTCTGAGGGTATTGATTTAACTGGAAATCGTTTGATTGGTGTTATTGTAGTTGGAGTAGGTTTACCCATGGTTTGTTATGAACGAAATATGATGAAAGAATATTATGAAAATATTGGAGTATCTGGATTTGATTATGCCTATACAAATCCTGGGATGAATAAAGTGATGCAGGCCGCGGGAAGAGTCATTAGAACTTCCACGGATGTTGGGGTGGTTTTACTAATTGATGATCGCTTTTTAACAAATAAATATCAAGATTTATTTAAGGTAGAATGGTCTCATTATATCCCATGCTATTCTGATGATGAAATTAGAGCATTAACAAGAAGATTTTGGGATAGACATGAATAAAAACAAAATTATAAAAAAATCAAAATCCCTAGACTTAGGCGTTTTTGAGGTCAGTTGTTCGAAATTTTCGAATAACTGAAAATGTAAAATAAAATAATTTGAAAGAGTTAAGATAAAGTACTTCGGACACAATAAATTATTTACATGATTTACTTGTATTTTCATTTTTCTAGTTCAATAATGTTGATGAAATGAATAAGGAGATTTATCCATGAAGAAATTGAAATATGGTATTTTATGTTTACTTATGATGATGTGTGTTTCATGTGGCAATTCCAAAATTAAAGATTCTACTTTTTTAAACACATCTTTGAATAGTGAAGAAGTTTCCGTAGATAATAGTAAAGAAACTTCTACTCTTGAAGATGAAGTTGTTTCTTCAATGATTACCTTAAATTATGCTTCTTTGAATCAAACATTAGGAAAGCAAGATATTCAAAGTGAAAATCTTGATAAGATTGAAGAATTGTTACCCACCATTGATTTATTTATCCATAATACTTCTTTTGAAAGTATAGTCGAAGAATCAAATAAAGAAGGATATACATATAAACAGACAATTCAATATATAAATTTTGATTTAACTACTAAAAATATGAATCTTTATTATAATGTGACTAAGCAAATGAGCGATTCTTCTTATGACGAAGAAGAAACTATTTCACTTCTTGAAGGAATTATTGAAGAAGAAAATCAAACCTATCTTTTTTCGGGTATTAATAAAATAGAACCTGAAGATAATGAAAAAGAAGAAGAATTAGAATTAAAAATTTATCCAAACAGTGAAGATAAAACAAGTTTTATTTATGTAAGTCAAGAAGTAGAAAAAGAAAGTGATGAAATAGAAGAAGAATATCAATATGAAATAAGAAAGAACAATCAACTCATTTCTTCTTTTGAAATCGAAAAAGAAAAGAAAGCTTTAAATGATGAAGAAAAAGTAAAACTCATATTCAATGGAACTAAATATTCCTTTAAAGAATATACAAATAACAATTCAACTTATATTGATGTAAAGGTTGCAGGATCTACCTCTTTAAACAAAGTCACCTATGAAAGAATCATAATAGAGGGTAATAACGGAAATCAAATCATTCAATTTATACGTCAATAGTTCAATAACTATTTTGTATAGATATGATTATTTAAGCAAGGATGGTGATATTTTATGTATAAGAGTATCGATTTATTCGCAGGCATCGGAGGAATACGTTTAGGCTTTGATAATGCTTTTGGTAAAGATATCAAAACTGTTTTTGTTAGTGAATGGGATCAATATGCTCAACAAACATATAAAGCTAATTTTCATGATGATTTTGAAATTTCAGGTGATATCACTAAAATTTCTGTTGATGACATTCCTCCATTTGATATTTGTCTAGCAGGATTCCCTTGTCAAGCATTTAGTCTTGCAGGAAAAAAGAAGGGCTTTAATGATGATTATAAAGGAATGGCAAGAGGAACCCTCTTTTTTGAAGTAGCAAGAATTTGTGAAGTTAGAAAACCTAAGGTGATTTTTTGTGAAAATGTGAAAGGATTAACTTTGCATGATAAAGGAAAGACCTTGAAAATAATCATAGAAACTTTAAAGCAAATTGGTTACACTCCTTTTGAACAAGTTTTAAATAGCAGAGATTTTGGAGTGCCTCAAAATAGAGAAAGAATCTATATTGTTGCTTTTCGCAATGATATAGCCCCTAAAGAGTTTATTTTTCCTTCTCCAATAGATTCAAGTAAAAGAATTATTGACATTATTGAAGAAAAGCCTGTTCCTGCGAAATATTACTTAAGCGATGTATATTTAGAAACGTTAAAAAAGCATAAAGAAAGACATCTTGCTAAAGGACATGGGTTTGGTTATATAATTCGTGATCTAAATGATGTAGCTGGTGCTATTGTATGTGGAGAAATGGGAAAAGAAAAGAATTTAATTATTGATGATAGGCAAAAAGATTTAACTCCCACAACACATATAAAAGGAAAAATTAATACACAAGGAATTCGTAAAATGACCCCTAGAGAATGGGCTAGATTACAAGGCTTTTCAGATGATTATAAATTAGTACTTAAAGATGTACATTTATATAAACAATTAGGTAATACTGTAACCATTCCTGTAATAGAAGAAATAGCTAAGAAAATAAAGGAGATTCTTAATAGTGCTAAAAGGAAATAAAGGTGAATGGAGCGAAGTTTACGCTTTTGATATTTGCTAAATAAAGGAATTTTAGAAACTGCAGATAAAAATCTCAATCGTACTTCTTATTATTATCCTATTGTTAGAATTATTCGTGAAAATCAATTTCACATGCCTTTAGATTATTTTCCATTAGAAAATGAGCATGAAAATATAAAGATTTATAATGGAACAACTTTAGTTAAGGAAATTTCTTCTCAAGCAATTCAAAATGCATTGAATATAATGCTGAATAAAATTTTAGATGGTTCAAAAACATTTCAAATTCCAGAATTAAATGATTTTTTTGGTGAGATGCAAATTACTAAATTAAAAGCAGATTCACAACATAAAAAGGATATCGAAATAGAAATCAATAGTTATAATCTTGGTGCATTTGTTAGATGGGGATTTTCAATTAAAAGCTATTTAGGTGCTAAACCTACTTTAATTAATGCTGGAAAAGGACAAATTTTATATATGAAATTATCAATTGTAATGATGAAATTATGTATCAAGCAAATGACATAAATACTAAGAATAAAATCAATGATCGTTTATCTTTTCTTTTAAAACAAGGTTGTATAATTTTAAATCTTGGAAGGCTACAATCCAGACAGTTTCAGGAAAATTTAGAATTTATTGATTCTCTTATGCCTAATTTATTAGGGAAAGTCTTATTGTTAGCTTATTTAACAGGAATTAAAAAAGTATCTAGTGTAATTGATGTAATTGAAAACAATAATCCATTATGTTTTACAAATAAAAAAATGTATGAATATAAAATGAAAAAATTTTTATGTGCTTGTGCACTAGGAATGACACCTGAAAAAGAATGGGAAGGGAAAGAAGACGCTACAGGTGGTTATATTGTTGTAAAGCATGATGGTTCTGTTTTATGCTACAACCTTTATAATCGAAATGAATTTGAACAATATCTTTTTGATTATACCTATTTTGATTCATCAAGCACGAGCAGATATGCTTATGCCTATGTTTATAAAGATAATGAAAAATATTATATTAAATTGAATTTAAAAGTGCGTTTTTTATAGATATATTCATGCTATTTTAAAGAAAGTATTTTAGAAGATTATGAAGGAAATCAAATCATTCAATTTATATGTCAATAATTCTTATCCTATTTATATATAAAGCAAATTTTTTAATTTTTTGAATGATAAAATTTTGATGTAAGATAAATAGTTAACTATTTATTTATGCCAAAAATAGCCACTTATTGACCTAGTGAAGAAAAAATTGATGAAAGTTAAAAAAATTCTTGACTCGATTAAATTTAGTGTGCTAAGATACATAAAGTGCGTGAGACGAGAGTTTTTATGCACATGAGATCTTTGAAAACTAGATAGAATAAAAAGACAACGATAAGTCGATTCCGAAAGGAAGAAGAGACCAGGGAAAAGCGAAAAAAAATAAAAAATATAAATATTTGAGAGTTTGATCCTGGCTCAGGATGAACGCTTGCGGCGTGCCTAATACATGC